>JBAWEN010000001.1:0-2716 GCA_049591215.1 Methylocystis sp.
CCCTCTCCCCGCTCGCGGGGAGAGGGAGCGGCGCGCTGTCGATTCGCTTGTCGCTGGACAAAGGTCTGCTTGGCGTCGTCATTTCGCGGGCGTCGTGCAGACGACGGAGGTCTCGTTGAGGACGAAGCAGATCGACATGAAGCCGGTGCGCACGTCGACGCGGAACACGCCGGCCTCGCCGGTGTGGCGCGAGGCGACCAACGCATATTCTCCGGCGGGGCCGGCCTTGGCGCCCTCGCCGGCGGGATAGCACAGCGTCACGCCGAAAGGCGAGCCGTCCTTGAGGCCATATTGGCAGGCGCCGACCTCGCCCGTGACCTTGTCGAGCCGGAACACGCGGTTCAGATCGGTCTGCGGCGCGGCGAGAAATTCATAGGTCGCGGCGCGCGCCCCGCCAAGCGGCGCCATGGCGAGCGCGAGCGCCAACCAAACGTAACGCTGATGTTCCCTCTGCATCAAATCGGCTCCTCGTAACGAATCGGTCGGCGCCATGATACACCGCATCGCGGCGTCCGCGGGACAGGGGCCGGGGGCGAAGCTCGCGGGAGAACAGGCTAATTCGCCGGCGCCGGCGCATGGTCTTTTTGACCCGCGCCCTGGCTCGGCGGCGCCTGTTCCTCCATGTATCGCTTCGCGTTGGCGGTTCTCACATTGAGGGTCATGACAAGCGTGAACATCAGGCAGCACAAGAACATCGAAGCTTTTATGTAAAGATCGCTCTTGTTTTCCGCGGCGTTGAGCGCCTTGACGTCATCAATGACAATTCCGAACAAGGGCTCGAGTTTGGCAAGGACGTAGCCGAACACGAATCCCCAGACCGCTCCGCCCACTTCCATAAATCTTTTGCCCTCCGGACCTACGGAGCCAATGAAGAACCCCGCGCAAATGCCGATGCTGCTGCCGACGACGATCGACAATAGCTCCAACGTCTTTTCCGGCTTCGAGTCGCCGGGCCGTTTGCGCAGCAGAATTATCAAGGCGAATATGAAGATCGTGAGCAGATAGACAATAAACACGAGGACGTTCGCGTCCTCGATGGCGCGAGAGACGATCGGGCCGAGCCACTGAAAAAAGCTTTCGAGCCGCTCTGGAATTGGCATGGCCGTCTCCATCGACATGAATCGGACGCGCGCTCGCGGCGCCGTCGCGCTGCTCGGCTAAGGCCGCGATAGGGGCGAAGCTTGCCCGCTTTCGGCGATCCTGGCAAGGCGCGGGGACGCGGCGAGAGTATCGGGGGGAACCGTCGACGGCGGCGGTATCATATTACCACCGCCTTCAACCCGCGCTATTTCGGGAGGTTCAGCGCGGTGCCGCGTCAAAAATTGTTTGACATCGGCCGCGCGCTCGCTTATCGCAACGGCACGGCCGCGAGACGCGGCGGGAAATATGATTTTGAGCGAATTCTTGTCGCTCGCATGGGTCCATGCGAGCGGAACGCGCTCTAAACGCCACGGAACGAAATTCCATGTTTGGTAAAACCTATTCGGCGAAGCCCGCCGACATTGAAAAGAAATGGGTGCTGATCGACGCCGATGGGCTCGTCGTCGGGCGCCTCGCCTCGATCATCGCCCTGCGCCTGCGTGGCAAGCATAAGGCGACCTTCACCCCGCACATGGACGACGGCGACAACATCATCGTCGTCAACGCCGACAAGGTGGTGCTGACTGGCCGCAAGCGCGAGCAGAAGATCTATTATCGCCACACCGGCTATCCCGGCGGCATCAAGGAGCGGTCGGCCAAGGCGATCCTCGAGGGGCGCTTTCCCGAGCGCGTGCTCGAAAAGGCCGTCGAGCGCATGTTGCCGCGCGGCCCGCTCGGCCGCGTCCAGCTCGGCAATCTGCGGGTCTACAAGGGCCCCGAGCATCCGCACGCGGCGCAAACCCCAACGCCGCTGGACGTCGCCGCGCTGAACTCCAAAAATTCCCGGAGCGCCTGATCATGGCCGAGACCACACTCTCCTCCCTCGCCGACCTCAACCAGGCGGCCGTCGCCGCCGCGCAAGAGTCGCCGAAATATGTGCAGAAGCTCGACAAGCAGGGTCGCGCCTACGCCACCGGCAAGCGCAAGAACGCCATCGCGCGCGTTTGGATCAAGCCCGGCACGGGCAAGATTTCGGTCAACGGCCGCGACGTGGCGGTCTATTTCGCGCGTCCGGTGCTGCGCATGATCATCCAGCAGCCGCTCGGCGTGGCGAAGCGCACGGGCCAGTACGACCTCACTGTGACGGTCGCTGGCGGCGGTCTCTCCGGTCAGGCGGGCGCGGTGCGTCACGGCCTGTCCAAGGCGCTGACCTATTACGAGCCCGATCTGCGCACGCCGCTGAAGCGCGAAGGCTTCCTGACCCGTGACTCGCGCGTCGTGGAGCGCAAGAAATACGGCAAGCGGAAAGCCCGCCGCAGCTTCCAGTTCTCGAAGCGCTAAGCGCCTCGTTACGGTTCGCGAAAGGGCGGCTCATCGGGCCGCCCTTTTTTTATCTTGCGGGAGAAGGTCATGGCCAGGATTTTCATCGACGGCGAACACGGCACGACGGGGCTCGAAATCCGCGAGCGGCTCGCCGGCCGGACGGATTTGGAGATCGTTTCGATCGCGCGCGAGTTGCGCAAGGACGTGGGGGCCAAGCGCGAGCTGCTCGCCGGCGTGGATGTCGCGATATTGTGCCTGCCCGACGACGCCGCGCGCGAGACCGTGCGGCTGTGCGAAGAATTTGGAGCGCGCG
>JBAWEN010000002.1:0-3305 GCA_049591215.1 Methylocystis sp.
TCGAGGCGGGCGCCGACGGAATCACCGCGCATTTGCGCGAGGACCGCCGCCATATCCAGGACGCCGACATGGCGCGGCTGAAGGCGACGATCGCCAAGCCGCTCAATTTCGAGATGGCCGCGACCGATCAGATGCTGGACATAGCGACCTTGATCGCTCCGCACGCCGCCTGCCTCGTGCCGGAAAAGCGAACGGAGCGCACCACCGAAGGCGGGCTCGACGTCGTCGGCGCGCAGGGCTATCTCGCGCCCTTTGTGGACCAGTTGCGCCGCGCCGGCGTTCGCGTCTCGCTATTCATCGAGCCGAGCGAGGAGGCGATCCGAGCCGCCAGCGCGATCAAGGCCCCCGTCGTCGAACTCCATACCGGCGCCTGGTGCCACGCGGTCGAGGTCGGCGACGCGGCGCTGGTGGAACGCGAGTTCTCGCGCGTAAAGGACGCCGCCGCCTTCGCCGCGACGCTGGGGCTGGAGGTGCACGCCGGGCACGGGCTCGACTACGACACGGCGCGCCGCGTCGCGGCATTGCCACAGATCGTCGAATTGAACATCGGGCATTTTCTCATTGGCGAGGCGGTGTTCGTCGGCCTCAGGGAGGCGATTCGCCTAATGCGGGAGGCCATGGACCTGGGGCGCGCCGGCGCGCTCGCATCGTGATTATCGGCTTTGGCGCTGATCTCTGCGACATCAGGCGCATCGCGGACGCTCTGGAGCGCCATGGCGAGCGCTTCCCGCGGCGGCTTTTCACTCTGGCGGAACGAGAGTATTGCGACGCCAAGACGGCGCGCGCGGCCAGCTACGCCAAGCGCTTCGCCGCCAAGGAGGCCTGCGCCAAGGCGCTCGGCGTCGGGATAAGCCATGGCGTCGGCTGGCTCGACATGGGCGTCGTCAATCTGCCGTCGGGCATGCCGACACTGGAATTGACGGGCGGCGCCGCGGCGCGGCTGCGACAGATCACCCCGCCGGGGACGGCCGCGCGGGTTCACCTGACGTTGACCGACGAGGAGCCATACGCGCACGCGATGGTTCTCATCGAGGCGGCGCCGTGTTAGAGCGAGGCGCGGCCGAGTCGGACGCGGGCGCGATAGACAGCGCGCAACACTAGGGAGCATGGCGACTTGAGCAGGAACGTCCCGATCGCCAAACCAAGCGACGAAGGCGGATTGTTGGAGACGATCAAGGTCGTCATCCAGGCGCTCGCCATCGCGCTCGTCATTCGCACACTGCTGTTTCAGCCCTTCAATATCCCCTCGGGATCGATGATCCCGACTTTGCTGATCGGCGATTATGTCTTCGTGTCGAAATATTCCTACGGCTACTCAAATTACTCGATCCCCTTTGGTCCCAACTGGTTCTCGGGACGCATATTGGGCGCGGAGCCCAAGCGCGGCGATGTCGTCGTGTTCAAACTGCCGCGCGATAACGAAACCGATTACATCAAGCGCGTCATCGGCCTGCCGGGCGACCGCATCCAGATGATCGACGGGCGGCTTTACATCAATAACACCATGGTCCCGCGCGAACCGATCGCCAAGGCGCACACCGAGGGGCGCGACGGGCGCGACACGGAAGTGCCGACTTATAAGGAGACGCTGCCGGGGGGCGTCGAGCACACGATCATCGAGATCGAGGGCGATCACGGCATCAACGACAACACAGACCTGTTCGTCGTGCCGCCGGGGCATTTCTTCATGATGGGCGACAATCGCGACAATTCCACCGACTCCCGGATCTCGCCGGACATGGGAGGCGTCGGTTACGTCCCATATGTGAATCTCGTCGGACGCGGCGAGCGCATCTTCTTTTCGGTGAAGGGCGACGCGTCCCCGCTGGCGTTCTGGCGCTGGCCCTGGACGGTGCGTTGGGGACGCGTGCTGAAATCGGCGCATTGACGCGAAATCAGATGGCGCAAAGCGCGGGCGACGATCTATCCGGTCTCGAAGCGAGGATTGGTCATCTTTTCCAAGACAGGGGCCTGCTGAGGCGCGCGCTGACTCATGTCAGCGCGACGCCCGCGCGGACGGATTCGTACGAGAGACTGGAGTTTCTCGGCGACCGCGTGCTCGGGCTAGGCGTCGCGCATATGTTGATCGGAGCCTTTGGCCAGGAGAGCGAGGGGCTGTTGTCCCGCCGTCTTGCCGCGCTCGTGCGCAAGGAGACTTGCGCCGAGGTCGCGCGGGAGTGGGAGATTGGGCCGTTCATCCGGCTGGGCGAGGGCGAGGCGCAATCGGGCGGGCGTGACAAAAACGCCATTCTCGGCGATATTTGCGAGGCGATCATCGGCGCGGTTTTCCTCGACGCGGGGCCGGAGGCCGCCGAGCGTGTGGTGCGCGCGGCCTTCGGAAATCGCATGGCGTCGCCGGGTCGCGATCTTCAGGACGCCAAGACGACGCTGCAGGAATGGGCTCAGGGCCGCCGGCTGCCGGCGCCAACCTATCGGCTGGCGAGCCGCGAAGGACCGGACCATGCGCCTTTTTTCGACGTGGCCGTGGAGGTTGAGGGATTTCCCTCCGCCCAAGGGACCGGCGCCTCCAAACGCGCCGCCGAACAGGCCGCCGCCCAGGCTTTTATAGCGCGCGAGGGCATTAACCGGAATAAGGGCGGAGCCGCATGAGCGACCGAGACATAAGAACGGAAGATATGCGCTGCGGTTTCGCGGCGCTGGTCGGCGCGCCGAATGCCGGCAAGTCGACGCTGCTCAATCAGTTGGTCGGCGCCAAGGTGTCCATCGTCTCGCGCAAGGCTCAGACGACGCGGGCGCTGGTGCGCGGCATCGTTATCGAGGGCGCGGCGCAGATCATTTTGGTCGACACGCCCGGCATTTTCGCGCCCAAACGCCGGCTCGACCGCGCCATGGTGGCGAGCGCGCTGTCTGGCGCAAGCGACGCCGACGTGGCCGCGCTGCTGGTCGACGCGCGCAAGGGCGCCGACGAGGAAACCCTCGCCATTCTGCCGCGCTTGAGCGAAACGCGCGCGCCCAAATCGCTGGTGCTCAACAAGATCGACCTCGTAGCGCGCGACAGCCTGCTGGCGTTGGCCGCGCAACTCAACGAAGCGGCCAAATTCGACGAAACCTTCATGATTTCCGCGCTGAACGGCGATGGCGTCGGCAAGTTGCGCGCGCGTTTCGCCGCGCTGATGCCGCCGTCGCACTGGCTTTATCCCGAGGACCAGTTGTCCGACGCGCCCCTGCGCATTCTCGCCTCGGAAATCACGCGCGAAAAGCTGTTCGAGCGGCTGCACGACGAACTCCCGTATCAATCCACCGTCGAAACCTTTTCCTGGACCAATCAAAAGGACGGCTCGGCC
>JBAWEN010000003.1:0-2501 GCA_049591215.1 Methylocystis sp.
GAATTCAGGCAACGACCTGATGTTCGATCCCTCTACCAACGCGACCTCTCGCGCCTGTTCGATCGGAAGCGGCGGCACGAGCAGCGCGGCCGACAAAAATGGGATCGCCGGTTGTGAAAGTTTCGGATATGGGACGTCCAGCCTCCTCGGGTCCGTGATTTTGCCGAACAGAGCGGACGCCGCGGCGGTTTCGGGCGAGCACAAAAACACCGAGTCTTCTTCGGTTCCCGAGCGTCCCCGGAAGTTGCGCGGCGTGGTGCGAAGCGAATTCCGCCCGGTCGCCGGAGCTTGCCCCATGCCAATGCAGCCATTGCATCCCGTTTGATGAATCCGCGCGCCCGCCGCGACGAGCGCGGCGAGCCGCCCATCACCAATCAGCATCTCCAGCACTTGCCGCGACGTCGGATTTACATCGAAGGAGACGCCGGGCGGAATCGTTCGACCCCGGACGATTTCCGCGACGATGGCGAAGTCCCGCCATCCCGGATTGGCCGACGAGCCGATGTAAGACTGGGCGATTTCCGCGCCTTCGACTTCCCGGACGGCGACGACCTTGCCCGGACTTGACGGCTTGGCGATAAGCGGTTCGAGCTTGGAAAGATCGATGTGATCATGCTGGTCATAGCGGCAGCCGGGGTCCGCCTTCAGTTCGCGCCAGTCTTGCCCCCTGCCCTGCGATTCCAGAAACGCCCGCGTCATTTCGTCGGACGGAAAAACCGAGGTGGTCGCGCCAAGCTCCGCGCCCATATTGGCGATCACATGCCTGTCCATCGCCGTTAGGCGAAGCAATCCCGCGCCATGGTATTCGATAATCTTGCCGACTCCACCGGAGACGCCGTAACGGCGCAACATTTCGAGGATCACGTCCTTGGCGCTAACCCAATCCGGCGGCGCGCCGGTCAATTCCACTCCGAACACTGCCGGCATTGTCGTCGAATAGGGATCGCCCGCCATGGCGAGCGCGACATCGAGCCCGCCGGCGCCGATCGCCAGCATGCCCAGGGAACCGGCGGCGGGCGTGTGACTGTCGGACCCTAGCAGCGATTTGCCGGGACGCCCGAAGCGCTCCATGTGAACGACGTGACTGATGCCGTTGCCCGGCCGCGAATACCATATCCCGTATCTTCGACAGGCGCTTTCGAGGAAGAGGTGGTCCTCCGCGTTCAGATTATCGATCTGCAACAGGTTGTGGTCGACGTATTGGACACTGACTTCGGTTTTGACACGATCCAGCTTTATCGCCTCGAGCGATAGCATGGCGAGAGTGCCGGTCGCATCCTGTGTGAGAGTCTGATCAATCCGCAGCGCAAGCGGCGCGCCAACTTCGCCTCCGCCGCTCACGCGATGGCTTTCGATCAGCTTTTGGGTCAGGTTCGAGGCCATTGTGCACGATTACGTAGGGCGCGGCCGGAACGATTCCCTTCCCTCCAGCGGAAATTTAGACCGAAAGCGCTGTTATACGTTTTGCGCTTGATCGGCTCGTTCAGGCCCAACGCCCTAAGCCCCTCACCGTACCTCTCCCCGCAAGCGGGGAAAGGGGGCGTCAACGCGGCTCCCTTCGCCATAAATTAACGAGATAACAATCGTATATAAGAATGGGCGGATCGCCGGCCGACTCCTCTCCCCGCTTGCGGGGAGAGGTACGGTGAGGGGCTTGGGGCATTTCGCGCCGCGAAGCGATCAGACGGAGTTCGTATTACGCATGGTTCCTGGACGCGTCGCTTCCGATAACGTTGAACCGCGCCTTTTGCTCGTCGCTCGCGATCAAGGTTCTCCGCCTTCGTCACGCCCAGTAAAGCCGCGCTGTCGTGGCTGAACCGAGGCTTATAGCGTCGAAAGAAAAGCCACGAGCGCTCTTTCCTCGTCGGCCGTGAGTCCGAGCGGCTTGATTTTCGAATCGAGCGCCGGGTTTGGGCCGCCGCCGCGATCGTAGAAATCGACGACCTCTTCGAGACTCTTGAGGCTGCCGTCATGCATGTAAGGCCAGGTTTCTTTCAAGCCCCGCAGCGTCGGCGTCGTATAGGCCCAGCGATCTTCCGGCTTGCCGCTGATTTCGAAGCGCCCGAGATCGTTTTTGACCGTCGGCGCGGACAGGCCGACATCGGACAGTCGAATGTTTTGAAAGACGCCAGGCGCCAATTCGATCCGCGTCGTCGCAAAGGCTCGAGCCGCGAAGGCGACGCCGGTGTTGTGCCAGGCCTGATCGGTGAACAACGCGGCGTCCTCGCCAATCGCGTGGCAGGAAACGCAGCCTCCCTTGTGGACGAAAACGTCATAACCGCGCCATTCGAGCGGCGTGAGCGCGCTTTTTTCGCCCGCGAACAGCGCGTGGTCGAAGCGACTGTCGCCCTTGAGCAGCGTCGTCTCAAAAGCGGCGATGGCGCGGCCGAGCGTCGTCATCGAGACGCCCTCGCCGGGGAAGGCGGCGGAGAAAGCCGGTCCGTAAACGGGGTCGGCGCGCAAGCGATCGAGCAGCGGCCCGATCGCCGGGTTGCCCATTT
>JBAWEN010000004.1:0-5097 GCA_049591215.1 Methylocystis sp.
ACTGAAATTCATCGCCGGACCCGATTCGATGGCGAAGGCGCAGGCCGATGATCGGGTCGATCCATTGCATCGTGCCGGACTTGTCGAGAGCCAGCGCGCCGCTTTGCTGATAGCCAAGGAGCGGAACGTTGACGACGCCCGTGACGTTAAGCGCCAAGGAGCCCGAAAGATTCCAATAGCGGAGGCCGGCATAGGCGTCGAGGGCGGTGAACGAGTCTCGGGCGCCGCTTTGTCGCCAACGCGCGACTTCATAAGCCCCCCATGCTTCGCCGATGATGAGCGGCGCGATCTCAAGATTCGCATTGGCCCCGAGCGATAGAGCGCCGATGCCGACGGGATTTGTTTGACGCAGTCCGCCGCCAAAGGCGCCGATACGCGCCCATATGAAGTCGCCATAGATTGAAAATGGGCCGTTGCGCGCTTCGGCGTAGCTCATCCAGGAGAAAATGTGATTGGCCTTGGTGAGAATGTCGTAAAAGCTAACGTTCGTGTCGACTGTGCGGCCATGCAGCGTCGTATTGCCGTTCAGGCCGATCGCCCAGCCGTAGGGCGCGAACCGGAATTGCCAATCGTTTGCCGCGGGGGTCGGCGGTGGAACGAGGGCGGCGCTGGTCAGATCAGCCAGACTAAATTCAGGATAATAGTTCAAGCCCACGCGAATGATGTGGCCATTGAACCGCGTCGAAGCGGTCGGCGCGTCGACGACCTGCGTCGAACCGCCGATCAGCGGGATGGCGGCCGGGTAGGAATGCGTGAGCAGGCTGATGTCATTGTTGGCGTTGGCGACGCCGAGGTCATAATAGAGATATTCGATCTTCGCGCTTACGCCGGGATAGAAAGCCCATTCGAGGCCGCCGCCGACCGTCCAGCCAACGCGCGTGCCGGCGTAATCGGCGTCGCCATCCGTCGACACCAGTAGCCCCGGAGCCAGGGTTTGCTTAATCGAGGCGTCGGTCGAAACTCTTCCATAGGCGAGACCGCCGGTCGCATAGGCGAGCAGGGTCGGCGTCACCGTATAGCCGAGGCGACCCCGGACGGTGCCGAACCAATCAAGGCCTCGCGAGACGTTAGCCTCGGTCACCGCCGATGTCAGGCCGCGAATAAGCGCCGGCGGCACGGTTACAACGGAGCCAAAATTGCCGCCGCCCTGGGCGTGCCCGCCTTGAATATCCGCCTCGAAGCCGGCGACGAATTTGTCGGCGAACTGCTGATTGTAACCGAGTTGGACGCCATACATGACGCCGTCGAGGCGCGCGCCGCTGCTTCCCGACGCTCCCAGCGCCGACGCCGGACCAATCCCGGTGCGCGCTTGATCGAACAAATTCGCCGTCGCGACGTCGATGCTGTCGTTGCCCTTCAGCAGATAGCCGGTGTTCAGGCCGATATAAGGGCCGGTCCAGGTGAATATGGGCGGAGGCGGGAGAGGCGGGCTTTTGATCGACGGCAGGTCCGCGGCGGCCGCCGAAGCGGCGCAACAATATAGAGCCATAAAACTGGCGGAGAGAATTTTCATGAGGAGCCGCCTCGTTATGCGATTATCTTCACATGGCGAAGAAAACGGGCTGTCCACAGCACGCTTCGACAAAGAAAGATGTTTGACGTCAAACGATAGCGTCCGCAATTCCGGTCGGTCAACATCGAGCCCCAAATTAAGCAACGCGCTGAAATGCTTTGTTGGAGCCTGTGACAAATTCGCCACAGTGAAAGGATGCTTACGGGGCTCCGCGAAAGCTTGGCCATTCATTCGAGGCAAGGACTTAGCGCGCTTCGCGCCGTTCTCACTTGCTCCCGAAGGGGAAGATAGTCGTCCAGTCGCTTTTCATGTTGACAACGGTCCAGCCTTTCGCCTGGGCTTCGTCGAGCGCTTTGTCCAGATGGCCGATACTGGAGTCGCGGTCGTAAGCCCATTCTCGCTCGGCGTCGGTATGATGCACGATCAGCGCGAAGCGGAGGCCGCTTCCGGCCATCGTCCATTGCAGCATTTGCAGGTCGCCGTCGGAGTTGCCGAACGCGGCGAGCGGACGGCGTCCGATGTGTTCGTTGATCCCGACAGGTTTGCCCGGTCCGTCGTTGATGAAGTTGATTTCCGGCAGACGCATGAGCGCCGGCTTGCCGTCGCGCATTTCGAATTTCACCTTGGCGCTGCTGCCGACGACATTTTCGGGCGGTATGCCGTAGACCTTCTCGGTCCAGGGCCGCATGAACTCGATGCCGCCGCCAGAGACGATGAAGGTCTTGAAGCCGTTCGCGCGCAGATAGGCGACCAGTTCCAGCATCGGCTGATAGACCATCTCGGTATAGAGCCGCCCGGTGATCGGATGCCGCGCCTTGGCGATCCAGTCGCGCACGATTTGCTCGAATTCCTGGTTCGTCATGCCGGTGTGCGTCGCGATCACGATTTCCGCTATGGCCGGTTCGCCGCCGGCGAGGACGCCCTTCACGTCGCCCCGAAGCAGCGAGGCGAAAGGTTCTTTCTCCTTCCATTCGGGGTGTCGCGGCGCGAGAAGCTTCACGCGGTCGAGCGCGAACAGGAGTTGAAAATACATAGGCTGCTCGGCCCATAGCGTGCCGTCATTGTCGAAGGTGGCGATGCGCTCCTCCTCCCGAACGAAGTCCGGCGAGTCGCGCCGCGTCACCTTGTCGACGAAAGCCATGATGGCCTTTTTGGACTCCGTGTTGTTCCATGAACGCAAGGGGTCGCTAGCCGCCCGTTTGGCCGTCGCGGGAATGGAAAGAAGCATCGACAAAGCCGGGAGCGCGGCCAGCGCGGAAATCAGCGCGCGGCGGTTGATCCCGAGAGAAAAAGGGTTCTGCGTCATGGACGGCTCCGGGTTGAACAATTCTTGTCATCGACAGAAGCACGAAGGAAACACGAGCCGCCCATAATGCCCTTGCCTTTATTCTATCAGGACATCAGGATTTCAGCGGCCACGCCTTCAATTGTTTCCTAGCGGTCCCAAAGGCGCCGAGTTGGTACACGGCCGCCCCGGCGGGCGAGAATGTGAACAAATCGAAGGGTTCGGTGAGTATTTCCTTCAGATAATCTTGGGAGGCGATGCCGACGGTGACGTGCGGATTGAATTGCGCGCCAGTCGCTTTCGGCACGAAGGTCGCGACGTAATCGATTGTCGGCCGGTTAATCTCGGGATCCTCGGGGGCGGCGAAAGCCGCGGCTGTTCCCCTTTTCGTCGTGTAACGAGCAACCGCGTGGATCAATTTGTTTTGCAGCTTGATCAAATTGCTTGTTGGCGCGACGACAATGCCCGCGAGGCCGTTTTCCCGCCAGGGGATATAGTAGTATTTGAACGCCTTCAAATTCCAGCTGGCCGCCTTCTCTTTGTCCAGAACCTTTCCGACCGCGGCGTAAACTTTCTCGAGGTCAGCCGTCCGGACGTATCGTTGCAGGATCGTGAGATGCGGGTGGTGGGTCTCGTCGAAAGCGAAGCCCTTCGGGAAAACCTTGAGCAGGCGAGAGTTCGCGGCCTCCGCGCGCTGGATCATCGTGGCGTCCGGCTCCAACGCAATATCGATTGCGGTGATCAGGTTTTCCGCCGCGCTGGACCTCTCCGCGTAACCGAGCAGCGACGCCAGACCAATGCCGACCGCGGCCACGGCCTTTGCAAATTTACCCATGGGACGCTCCTGTCGCTAATGAGGATCTAGCCCGCCGGCCGGTTCTTGACGAGATCGTCCACGACCGCTGGGTCCGCCAACGTCGAAATGTCGCCGAGCGCGCTGAATTCGCCTTCGGCGATCTTGCGCAGGATGCGACGCATGATCTTGCCGGAGCGGGTTTTCGGCAGGCCGGACGCGAATTGGATGACGTCCGGCGAGGCGATCGGTCCGATTTCCTGGCGCACCCAGCCGATAAGTTCCTTGCGCAAATGTTCGTTCGGCTCGGCGTCGTCCATCAGCGTCACATAGGCGTAAATGCCCTGGCCCTTGATGTCGTGCGGAAAACCCACCACCGCCGCCTCGCAGACCTTGGCGTGGGCTTCGAGGGCGCTCTCGACCTCCGCCGTGCCGAGGCGATGGCCGGACACGTTGATCACGTCGTCGACGCGGCCGGTGATCCAGTAATAGCCGTCCTCGTCGCGCCTCGCGCCGTCGCCGGTGAAATATTTGCCGGGATAGGCGGTAAAATAGGTCTGCGCGAAACGGTCGTGATCGCCAAACAGCGTGCGGGCTTGTCCCGGCCAGGAGTCGGCGATCACCAGATTGCCCTCGCATGCGCCCTCGAGCACTTGCCCGGTCGCGTCGATGATTTCGGGAACGACGCCGAAAAACGGCTTCGTCGCCGAGCCCGGCTTTAGCGCCGTGGCGCCCGGCAGCGGCGCGATCAATATGCCGCCGGTTTCGGTCTGCCACCATGTGTCGACGATCGGACAGCGATCGTCGCCGACAACGCGATGATACCATTCCCAGGCTTCGGGATTGATCGGCTCGCCGACGGAGCCGAGCACTCGCAGCGAAGCGCGGCTGGTTTTCGTCACGGCGTCCTCGCCAGCGGCCATCAGCGCGCGGATCGCCGTCGGCGCGGTGTAGAAAATATTGACCTTGTGCTTATCGACGACCTCCCAGAAGCGCGAGGCCGTGGGATAGCTCGGCACGCCCTCGAACATCAGCGTCGTCGCGCCATTGGCGAGCGGGCCATAGAGAATATAGCTGTGGCCGGTCACCCAGCCGACATCCGCCGTGCACCAAAAGACATCGCCCTCGCGATAATCGAACACGAGTTGATGCGTGAGCGCGGCATGGACAAGATAGCCGCCGGTCGTGTGCAGCACGCCCTTGGGCTTGCCGGTCGAGCCGGACGTATAGAGGATGAACAGCGGGTCTTCCGCCCCCATTTCGGCGTAGGGGCAGTCCTTGGCGACGGTCTTCCACTCGTCCTCATAGCGGAAGTCGCGGCCCTTCTCCATATCCACCTCGGCGCCCGTGCGCGTCACGACGAGCACGGTCTTGACCGAGACCTTCTCCAGCGCCGCGTCGACATTGGCCTTGAGCGGCACGCGCTTGCCGCCGCGCAGGCCCTCGTCGGCGGTGACGACGATATCCGATCGCGCATCCTCGATGCGGCCGGCGAGCGCCTCGGGC
>JBAWEN010000005.1:0-18683 GCA_049591215.1 Methylocystis sp.
TCGAAATTCAGCGCCTCGACGCCGCCGCGGCGCAAAAGCTCCACGGCGCGGGCGACGGTCTCGTATGGCTGGACGCGCCCGGCCGCCGCCTGCACATGCGGATTGAAATCCTGCACGCCGAGACTGGCCCGATTGACGCCGGCGCGCGCCAGCGCCTCGACCAGCGGTTCGGCCAGCAGGCGCGGGTCGAGTTCGATCGCATGTTCGGTATGGGCGCCGACATCGAAATGCCGCGCGATGCTCTCGCTGATTTCGAGGAATCGCGCCGGCCCCAACATCCCCGGCGTGCCGCCGCCCCAATGGATGCCGGCGACTCGCCGGGCCCTGGTCGCGCCGGCGACGAGTTCGATCTCGCGCAGCAGCGTTTCCTTATAGACCGTCAGCGGCGCATCCTGCCGCGACGCCTTGGTGTGACAGCCGCAATAGGCGCAAATCTCCGCGCAAAAAGGAACGTGAAAATAAAGCGAGAGCGTCGCCGCTTCCGAGAGTTCGCCGAGCCATTGGCGCGTCAGCTCGGGGCCGACGGCGGCGGAAAAATGTGGCGCGGTCGGGTAGCTCGTGTAGCGCGGCGCGGCGCGTTCGGCGAGCGCCAGGGAAGCGGAATTCATGCGCGTCTCTTTGTTGGCTCTCGCGAAAGAGCGGACGTAAAGCATTGGCCCGCTAATCTAAACGAGCCGGCTTGGCGGGCAAAGCGTCCCGGCGGCGTTGCGTCCCTTTGTCGCGAGGTTCGGGCGCCTAGGTCCCGCGCGACGCGGACACGCGCCCACGGCCGCCGATTCTACCCCTTGGCCGCCGCCTCCGAACAGGGCACAATGCAGTTCCAATTCAGAAGCTTTCACGGAGCAGACTCTCGATGGCGCTCACTTCCCCTTTGTTACGAGGCGGTATTTCCCTTGGATTTGGTTTCTGGCGGCGCGGCTTTGTGATCGCGGGCTTGTTTCTGTCTTCTCTGACCGCGACGGCCACGGAATTGCGGACCGGCGACGTGGCCGGTCGTTACGGGATATTGCGCGCCGAGGATCACGACACCGGCTGCATGCTCACGCTGGAGGCGCGACCCGTCAAGGGTGGCAATAAGGCGCAGCTTGCCCCCGCGTGCCGCGATAACGGCGTGGTCATTTTCGATCCCGTGGCCTGGTCGCTGGAACGAGGCAGATTGGCCCTGACGGCGCGCAAGGGGCACAAGACCTACTTCGAACACCATCCGGACGGCGTCTGGCGCCGCGACGACAAGGAAGGCAAGCCGCTGAGTCTGCGGCGCCTATGACGAAAATGGCCTCCCGGAGGGAGACCGGGAGGCCAAAACCCGTCGCCTCGCGGGCGGGGAGGGAAGATAGGCGACGGGTGTCGCGCGACGCGGAGGGGAGCTCGGCGGCGCGCTACTCGCAGACGCGCACCCGGCGATAGCTGATAAGATTGCCCCAGCCATCGACCACGGGTTGGCGCGTGAAATAGCAAGTCGGCTCAGGTTCGGCGTAGACGCCATAGCCAGCGGGATATACCGGGCCAGCGGGATATACCGGCTGAGCGGCGGCGAGGGCGCCGCCGATGAGGCCGATGGCCGCGGCCGGGCCCCAAAAATATCCGCCGCCGCGTCCCCAGCCGTCGGCGAACGCCGGCGCGGATGACAAAGCGCCGATCACCGCCGCCGCGGCGATTACTTTGACGGTATTCGAAGACATCTGGCTCTCCCGGTTAACCATCGGTTGCGGCGAACCTCGATCGCCCGCTTACATTCCGAAGACACCATCAACCTAGTCGAACCGATATGAACGCCGCATGTATCGCTCGTTCATCTTTCAGACAGGAAAGCGCCGCTAAATTGGTTGCGGAGCGCAGCGAGTTCAACTTGGAGGTATGGGTGAGCGAGAATCAATCGTTCCGGCTCCTTATCGCGGAAGACCAACCGATGATCCGCAAGGCGCTCACGGGACTGCTCGAGTTGGAGCCCGATATCACGGTCGTGGCGGCGGTGGTCGACGGAGCCGAGGCGATTCGCGCCGCCCGCGCTTATACTCCCGATATCGTTTTGATGGACATAAAGATGCCGCGCGTCGACGGCATCGAAGCCACGCGCGCGATTTTACGCGACAATCCGAAAATTCGCGTCATCATGCTCACGACCTTCGAGAACGACGATCTGATATTCGAGGCCATATTGGCGGGCGCTCAAGCCTATCTGCTCAAGGACGCCGAGGAGAGCGAGATCGTGGAGGCGATCCGCGCCGCCGCCCGCGGCGAGCCGCGCCTTTCGTCACGCGTGGCCGAAAAGATCATAGGCGAGTTTCGTCGCGTGAAGGGTCCGGAGCGCACGGGTGGGTCGCTGGGCGAGGATTTGCTTACCGAGCGCGAGAAGTCCGTGCTGTCTGGCGTCGCCACCGGCAAGGGCAACCGCGAAATCGCGCGAGAGCTGAAACTCGCCGAGGGCACGGTGAAAAACCATGTCAGCGCCATTTTGGCCAAGCTGCATTTGCGCAGCCGCACGGAACTCGCGATCAAGGCGCTGTCGCAGCGGTGAGCGGAGCGCCGTGTCTCACTTCACGAATTTAACGGCGGCGAAGACGAAACCGGCGAGCGCGAGCTGCGTCACGATTAACCAGCGCAATATCTCTACCTTGAGGTTTGCGCTCGCGGTCTCGATTTTGGCGTCAAGTTTGGTTTCGACCTCGCGAATCTCGCGCCGCAAGTCACGCCTAACCTCTTCAAGATCAGCCCGTGTCGCCACGCTATCCCGCGGGGCGGCGTCCAGAGCCTCGGCCTGGGCGCGCGCCTGCTTGTCGTCGAAACCGGCGGCGGTCAGACGGTCGATGTAGGCCAGACGGTCGAACGTCAGAGCGGCTGAAGTCATGTACAAAAGATAGACCCGGCGCCGCTAACAATCAATCCGCCGTTGGCGTGCTTTCGAGCAAAGTGGAAATTGGTTCGCACGAAGAAAACGCGTCGGGACAAAATCTAGATTCCTTGCGTTTCAACGAGAAACAAAAGACTCTAACGCGCCCGCCGCCACACCGCGGCGCCCAATGTCTGGAACAGTTCGGAGACGCCTTCGCCGGTCTTGGCGCTGGAATAGAGCGCGTCACGCGGCGCTCGCGCGCCAGATTCGAAGCATGGTCCGGCAAGGTCGATCTTATTGACGATCATGACGACCGGACGACCGGGAAACTGTTCCGCGAAACGGTCGGCCAGTGTCGTCATCTTCACGAGCGTGCCAGGGCGCGACGCGTCGGCGACGATGACGGCCCCCGAAGCGCCCGCGAGATAAACCGTCTCGAAAATACGCGAGCCGAAGTCGCCATCCGTGTCCCACAACACGAGGCGAAGAATTTCGCTCTCGCATTCCGGGCCAAGCTCGATATCGTGAGTCAGCACGTCGACGCCGATCGTCGTCTTGTAGTCGGCGTCGAATTTGTCGAAGACGCGGCGGCGCGCGAGCGACGTCTTGCCGACGCCGATGTCCCCGAGCAGCATGATCTTCGCCGAAATCATCGAATGCCAAACTCGCCGTCGTAGGCGCGCTCGAACGCGACCCGCCTGCTTCTGGCCGCGCCGACGCCGGTTTCGGCGATCGGAACCAGCGTGGAACGCGCCACGATCGCCAATTTATCGCGCGCCACGCCACGTTCGACCAGCATCGCGACCACCTTTTCGGCGCGCCGTCGGGACACCGCCCGATTTGACGCCGCTGTCCCCACTTCGTCGGCGTATCCGACGACCCGTAGCTCCTCGTCGCTGCTTTTGAGCAACCGCGCGAGTTCGTCGAGACCGGCGTTCGCGGCGGCCGGATCGACGAGATTCTCCTGCTCGGTGAAAAAAACGGCGAAATGGTCGATCAGCCGACGCAGCCTCAATGGCGCGGCGCCAAGTTCGGCGCGCAACCGATCCAGCGACGCCGAGGATTGCTCCATCTCCGATCGCAATTGGGCCAACCGCGCTTGAGTGCTCTCGCTTTCCTCCCGAATGCTCCACGTCGTCGCCACCGTCTTGACGGCGCGCTCGACGCGATAGGGCAGCGCCGCCGGCGCGATCGCGTCGAGCAGAGCTTGCGGCTCGATTTCGTCGGCGGAAAGCCCCCGCAAGACGACCCGCTCGTACTCATGGTCGATTTCGAGCCTCAGTGGAAAATTGCCGAGGCCCGGATGCGCCTTCAGCGCCTCCGCATAGGCTTTGGAAATGCGGTAATCGCGCAGCGCGCGCTTCGCCGGGCCGTAAGCGGCCCACAGCGCCAGCGCGGCGACAACGCAGCCGACAACGATCAAAGGCGTCTTGCTCGCCGGCTTGGCCGGCTCGTCCTTGAGCGCCTCGCCAAGTTCGTCGCCCAGCGCGGCGGCGCCTGGCGCTTGCTCGTCCTTTTCATGCGCTTCGACAATTTCCAAAAAGGCTTCGTCGAGCCGGCGCTCGCGCGCTCCCGAAAGCTTGCCGGCGAATTCGGCGGCGACGATCACTCGCGCCGACGCCCGCAGAAACACGTGGCTGGAGCCAAGATCGAGCATCCGCAACTCGCCGCCACGATCGGCGTAGACGGTCGCGGCGAATTCGGTGATCGCGGCGATAAGCCCGCTCGTCAGTTCGTCGTGGTCGTCGCCCTGTGTCTCTCGCGGCCAGGCCGCAAGCACGCGCCCGCTGCCGCGTTCAAGCAGCAGCGCCCGCTTGACCTTCGCCGAATCCGCCTCGGCGAGCGCCACCTCGGCCAAGGAACGCCCGGTCGCCAGCGCCCGAAGGCGCAGCCGCCACACGTCGGCGGAAACCATCGCGTCGATGCGCTGGTTGAGCGAGTCGGCGAGATCGCGAAACGCGTTCGCGACAGCCGCGGTCACCAGACGCCCGGTGATCGGATAGAGCGCCTCGACCATCATGTCCTTGGAGTTTCTGATCTCGCTTTGGATCGCGGCCACCACCAGCGGCGCGACCGCGCTCGCGAGTTCCTTGTGCCGGGCGACCTCGGCCTTGCGAAAAGCTTCGACCAAAATCTCCGCGGTCGCCGCTTCGAGGCGCGATTTGTCGCCGACATAAGCATCGACGCGCCGCGCCTGCGCCTCGACGGATTCGAGACGAGCGAACGAGTCTCCCAGCAATAGCGCTCTTAGCGTCTCGAAATTCTGTTTCTCTCCGCCGGGGGCGGCCATATCAGCCGCCCTTTCGCCGCAAGCTCAAACTCTGCACGGTGGCGCCAAGCTGAGCGATCGCCGAGCCGATGGCGTCGATCGAAGCCTCCTGATTTTGCTCGGTCTCGCGCGACAAATCGATGAGCCGGCCTTCCAGCGCCGCGAATCGCGCCAAAAAATCCACCCGCATCGCGTCCAGCTTTTCATCCAGCGCTTGCAAATTCTGTTCGGTCGTCCGCCGCGCTTCGCCAAACAGCAGTTCTCGCACCTGTTCGATTGGATCGGGCGCGGACGCGGCGCCCGCGGTTTCATCCAACCCGCCGGCTTCTCCCTTTACATGCTCCATCTTCCCAGGCCTCCAATGATTTTCAGCCGATTGCGTCGCTCTTTCCGCAAGCTTCTGGCGCCATTACTTAGGATCGGGGCGCTCCTATTTTGTCCGTTCCCCGAGAACTCGCGTCGGACGCCGGCCTCGGTCTCGCGCGCAATTTCTTTCATCGCCGAGGCGAGAGCAAGCGAAAGCGCGCGGCTTGATCGCTATCCGCCGCTCGAACGAAGACTTAAGCCAAAAGGAGATTGACAGTAACGCAGATTCAGCCGCGGCAAGGCTTTTGCGTGAAAAATGGTGAATTTCGAGCAACTTTCATTGAAAACCCTGTCGAAAGTCATGGCCCCGGTGACCATTTGCACTTCCGTAAAGTCAATGGCGCGCGCAGTGTCAGCTTAATCCTAGGCCCAGCGTCCATTTCTCGGAAAATGAAGTCGCTTCGCGCGAAGGCAAATCGGCAACCATAGAGTAGAGGCCATGTCACCGGCTAGTAACCTCCAGGCGCCTTCGCGGCCAAACGTTCGCAAGCCAAAAGCACCGGCGCGCGACGAAACGCGGCCGCGGGGCGCGTTCACCCGCCAGGACATCGCCCTGGCGATCGCAAATCATTGCGAAAATATCTCGAAGCGCGAAGCCAAGCGACTGGTCGATCGCGTCATCGACGAGATCGTGACGACGCTCGCCCGGGGCGAAAATCTGAAATTGCACGACTTCGGCACGTTCATCGTGCGTGGTAAGGGAGAGCGGGCCGGCCGCAATCCGCGCACTGGCGCTAAAGTGCCGATAGAGCCGCGCCAGGTGGTCATCTTTAAGGCGTCGCCAAACATGAAGGCCGTCGTCAATGGCGACGCCGTGACAAAAAAGCGCGACGCTCTGAGAGTCGTGGGGAAGAGCGAGCGTCCGGGCCAGACCGAATAGTTTCGCGGGAAGAGAACACCAGGGATTTCGACACAAAGACGAATTCCGAGGACCGGCCCTCCGGGAGGCGGCCGCGGCCCGCCGTTAGAGCGCTTTCCGTTCGAACGGAATCGTTCGAACGATAATAAATCGCTCAAGATCAATATGTTACAGCAAGCTCTAATATCCTGATGTTGCGTTTAAATAGTCAGCGGCGGACGACTTCGGCGCTTAAGAACGAACGCGCGACGACGCGGACCGCTCATTTTAAGCAAGTAAAAGCCTCCTGTCCTGGCGTGGGCCGCGGCGCCCAAGACCTCCCGGACAGAAGGCCAATCGCGCGGCCCCGCCAATTTCGCCGCGCTTCGCGGCTTCGTTCGACCTGGCCCCTGCCCCAACGGCTTGCGGAAACGCGAGCGGTTCGCCCGCCCGCGGGCGGGCGAAGGCGGTTTACATCTCGACGTCGCCGGCTTCCGCCAAGGCGGCGCCCACTTCGAGGCCGAGGTCGTCCATCGACACCTCCTCGCGCGACGCGATCGTCGATTCGCCGCGCGCCTGACGCTCGGCCTCCTCGACGGAACGCGCCACATTGATCGTGATCTTAACGTCCACTTCCGGATGCAGATGCACTGGCACGCTATGCAGGCCCAGCGCCTTGATCGGATGATTCAGCACGATCTGTTCGCGGTTCAGCGTGAAGCCGCCGGCGGTCGCGGCTTCCGCGATGTCGCGCGGCGCGACCGAGCCGTAAAGATGACCGCTCTCGCCGGCCTGCCGGATCACGACGAAGGCCTGGCCGTTAAGCGTCTCGGCGACGGCTTCGGCCTCCTTCTTCAAGGTCAGGTTATTCGCCTCGATCTGCGCGCGCTGCGTCTCGAAGTGCTTTTTGTTGGCCTCGGTGGCGCGCAGCGCCTTCTTGCGGGCGAGCAGAAAGTTGCGCGCATAGCCGTCGCGCACGCGCACGGTTTCGCCCATTTGGCCGAGCTTGGCCACGCGTTCGAGCAGAATGACTTCCATGGTGGTTCTCCGAGTGTCTTGATGTCTTCGATGGGTTATTGGAGCGAGCTTTGCTTGGCGTCGGCGGCTAATTTTCTGGTCCGAAAATTCAGCGCGGCGTCGAGCATCCCAAGCAAGGCGAACAGGATCATCGGCAGGCCCAGCACGCCGAGGAAGAAATAGAGCACCGCCAGCACGAGGATGCCGGACTTCGATCCCCGCAGCCAGAAATGCGTCACCGCGAGTCCCTGGAAAGCCAGCGCCAGCCCAAGCGGAACAGCGGTCGCGAGCGCCGCCACGCCGGCAAATCCGCGCAGCGCGCCAAGGCCCGACGCGAGCACGAAGGCGACGGCGACAAACCGCGGCAGCGCGAAGTCCGCCGCTATGTCCGGCCAGGAAAGTTTCAACATGCCGGAACTTTTGGTCAGGCGCCCGGCGATCCAAAGGTTTAGCGCATGCACGATGAGCCCATAGCCCGCGAAGGTCGCTGGCAGGAACAACCGCGTGAAGCGGGTCAGATCCTCTACCGTCACGTCTTCGCCGAGCTTATGCTCCTTGAGGAGGGCGTCGAGCTCGAAATAAAACTGCCCCTGCACGTAGGACAAAGGCTCTTCGATCTTACCTTGCGAGAAGGCCGTGACCCCTAGGAAAAACACGATGCCGGCGGACAGAGTCACGGCTTGCGCCAGCACGGCCCATGACGAGAGATGCTGGGTCAGCAGATCGCGCCGACGCCAGGGCGCGCCCGCGACCGCGTAACAGGAAAGCCACGCCGGAAGCGCGACCAGCAGGCCGTACGCCATGCCGAACAACGGGTTCGGCCAGACGCTGAGAAGCATGGTTCCGATGATCGCCGCCGTCGCGCCATGACCGACGCCAAGACCGAGCGCGACGATCATGATTGGCAGCGGCGCGAGATGAGCCAGGAGAAACCCAGCCAGCGTTCCCTTGCTCAGCACGGCGAACACAGCCGCGCCGGCGAGCCCGCCGCCCACCGAAATACCGATATTGGTCCATGAGAAGACGCTTTTGTCGGGCACGGCGAGTTGTGTTCCAGTCTTCTTGGTTCGAGGCGCCGCGCGGCCAAGGCCGGCGCGAACGAAAAAAGCGCCCTGACGAGATGTCCCCATCGGCGCAAGGGGCTTTTAAGCCGAGTTTCGCTTCGGAGCAAGCCGGAGCGTCAAGACCCCCACGCGCGAGCTATTCAGCCAAGGCGTAGCAAGGCCGCCGGAACCGCGCGGTCGGCGAATCGCGGCATGCTTAAGGGGGTGGTCGCGCGCTCGATTCGCGCAAATTATATTTAAGTCGACTTTGGCGACGTAAAGCAAATCGGGGACTTCGAACGGCGAATTCGACCAAGCATGGAATTTCTTCGCCGCGGCGCCTTGCGATTTGCTCCCGCCGCCCTAACCGGTGTATGCCTGAAAAAGTCTTTCGACCTAAAGCCCGTCCTTTGGCGATGGGTGTTGATCGGCCGGCCCTTACACCTATCCAGAGTAGAGAAGCTGCTTTGACAACATCAAAGACCCCCCTTCTAGACCGGATTTCAACGCCGGATGAATTACGGAAACTCCCGTCAACTCAACTACATAGGCTGGCCGAAGAACTACGGCGGGAGACCATCGAAGCGGTTTCCGTGACAGGTGGGCATTTGGGCGCCGGACTCGGGGTGATCGAGCTCACGGTCGCGTTGCATTATGTGTTCGACACGCCGCGCGACCGAATTATCTGGGACGTCGGACACCAGACCTATCCACACAAGATTTTGACCGGTCGGCGCGACCGCATACGCACGCTGCGCGCGGGCAACGGGCTCTCCGGCTTCACCAAGCGCCTCGAGAGCGAATACGACCCCTTCGGCGCCGGTCATTCCTCCACCTCGATATCGGCTGGCCTCGGAATGGCCATCGCCCGCGATCTCGCTGGCGGCGACAATCACGTCATCGCGGTGATCGGCGACAGCTCGATGTCGGCCGGCATGGCCTATGAGGCCTTAAACAACGCCGGCGCGCTCGATTCGCGGCTGATCGTCATCTTGAACGACAACGACATGTCGATCGCCCCACCGACCGGGGCCATGTCGGCCTATCTCGCGCGGCTCGTTTCGGGCGGCGCCTATCGCTCCATTCGCGACGCCGCCAAGCAGCTCGCCAGTCATCTGCCGCGCTTCTTCTACGACAAGGCGCGCAAGGCCGAGGAGTTTTCGCGCAGCTTCATCACCGGCGGCACTATGTTCGAGGAGCTCGGCTTTTATTATGTCGGGCCGATCGACGGCCATAATCTCGACCATCTGCTGCCCGTGCTGATGAATGTGCGCGACAAGGACGACGGTCCGGTGCTGGTGCATGTCATCACCCAGAAGGGCAAGGGCTACGCCCCGGCGGAGGCCTCGGACGACAAATATCACGGCGTCAATAAATTCGATATCGCCACCGGACAACAGATCAAGCCCAAGGCCAACGCGCCGAGCTACACCAGCGTCTTCGGCAAAAGCCTCGTCGCCGAGGCCGAGCGCGACGAAAAAATCGTCGCCATCACCGCCGCGATGCCGGGAGGCACCGGCCTCGACATCTTCGGCAAGGCTTTCCCGGAACGCACATTCGACGTCGCCATCGCCGAACAACACGCCGTGACTTTCGCGGCGGGTCTCGCCTCCGAGGGCTATAAGCCCTTCTGCGCGCTTTATTCGACGTTCCTGCAGCGCGGCTATGATCAGGTCGTGCACGACGTCGCGGTCCAGCATCTGCCGGTGCGCTTCGCCATCGACCGCGCCGGGCTCGTCGGCGCCGACGGCCCGACTCACGCCGGCGCCTTCGATCTCGCTTATCTTGGCTGTCTCCCGGGCATGGTCATCATGGCCGCGGCCGATGAGGCGGAACTGACCCATATGGTGGCGACCGCCGTTCATTATAATGACGGCCCGATCGCTTTCCGCTATCCGCGCGGCGAAGGCGTCGGCGTGGAACTGCCCGAACGCGGCGAAGTGCTGGAGATAGGCAAGGGCCGCGTGTTGCGCGAGGGGTCCAGGGTCGCCTTGCTGAGCCTCGGCACGCGGCTCGCCGAGGCGCTGAAGGCGGCCGACCAGTTGGAGAGTTGCGGTGTCTCGACCACGGTCGCGGACGCCCGCTTCGCCAAGCCGATCGACCGCGATCTGGTGCGCCGTCTCGCCTCTTCGCACGAGGTGCTGATCACGATCGAGGAAGGCTCGATCGGCGGATTTGGCGCGCAGGTGTTCCAGGCGCTGTCCGAGGACGGGCTGCTCGACGGCGCGCACGGCGTTTTCCGCTTTCGCAGCATGACCCTGCCCGACTGCTACATCGACCAGGACAGCTACGACAAGATGATCGCCAAGGCGCATCTCGACGCAGCCTCGATCATCGCGAAGGTGCTGGCGACGCTTGGCGAGACCCATGGCGAGGCGAGAGTTCAGATCGCTTGAATCGCGCGCGTCCCGCGAGGGCGCGGGGGCGTTCGTCAGTTTTCCCCGGAATCGCCCCGCCTGGGCGGCAAGGGCGCCGCGAACGAGTCGAGACTAGCCGCCCTCCCGCCCTCGAACGCAGCGCGCGGCGCGGCCTCGCCGGTGTCGCTGTCATCGTCTTCGACTGGGGCCGGACCCTTGGTCGCCAGCAGGGGCGAGACCGGCGGAGCGGCGATCTCGTGCGGGACCGGCTTGCAGATATGTTTCCCGCCGCGTCCATGCATCGCCAGATCGACATGAATGTGATTGTAGTGAAAAGGATTGGAGCCCGGCGCGAGCACGGTCGAAAAATGCTGGCAGGAACCGCCGTGAACATCCATCAGGAAAGCGCGCGTCAAAAGATCGCCGCGCGTCCAGTCTCGCACGATCGAGATATCGCGTCCGTCCGCCAGCACGAAGCCGCCGATGTCCAGCGCGTTGCCAAATGAGTGCTCCGACAGCGGCGCGCTGCTCTGATTGTTCATGCCGCGACAGGCGTAGGAACCCATTGAATTGATCTGAACCACGTTCTGGCCGAAACGCGCTTGCGCCGCCGGCTGCACGACATCGGCGAGCCATTGGTCGAGTTCGGCGACCATGGAGCAATCCAACGTCGCCCTGGCGTTGAAGGACACGGCGCCCCCCTGCAAGGCCGTGACCTTGAACGGACTCGTCAAACCGCAAATGCCGGGGCCGTCCACCTCATTGGCGATTTGCACATAGGCGGAGGGCTGCACCCGCCGCTCGGCGAGGCAGGCGTTTTCCGCCTGTGTGCGCCATGCGGGACGTTGCGGCTTCACTGGCCCGGAGCAGCCCGAAAGAGCCGCCGCCAACAAGACCGGGGAAAGAACGAGCAGATGGGACGAAACGCGACGAGCCATTGGGGGTCCATGGACGCCCGCCTCGATGGACAGGCTTCGACGCGAGATTGCTTCCCCGGGGTTAACGACGGGTCGAAAATTTTAGTTAACGGGGCGAATATTTCCTGTCGCGGCTTTGTCCGCGCTCGTGCGTTTAATCATTTATAGTCAGGGCGATGGCCGCGGCTCGTCCATCGCCAGGGGCGTTCATGGCCGTCACGCGCAGCGGATCGTTTCGCGCTCCGTGACGATAAAGTCCAGCTTCTGGTCGTGATCTTCGATGGGGATGGAGTCCGCCTCCTGCACGGCGTAGGCGACGCCGATCGCCGTTACCGGATGTTTCGCGCGCAGCGCGTTTAACGTCGCGTCGTAAAGGCCGCCGCCATAGCCCAGGCGATAGCCCTTGCGGTCGAAGGCGGCCAAGGGCGCGAAGACGATGTTCGGCTCCAACGCCGCTTTGTCGGACGAGGGTTCGCTCAGTCCGAACGGACCCTTGGCCAGTTCATCGCCCGGCTCGAAGGCGCGAAACAGGAGCGGGCGCTTGACGGCCACCAGGATCGGAAGCGCCACCTTGAGGCCGCGCCCGCACAGGGTCTCGATCAGCAGGCGGGTGTTGAGTTCGCTGCGGATCGGCCAATAGACGGAGACGACGGGAGCGGAGCCGGCGGTCGAGAGCTTCTCCACCAACGCCAGCGCCGAGGCGCACATCGCGGCCGCGGCGTCATGCGCCTCCCGCTGCGTCACGAGATCGCGGCGGGCGAGAGCGTGTCGGCGCATCGTCGTCTTCAAGTCGTTCATCTCGCGTCGGCGGGTAGGAGGAATTGGGCCGGAAAGGCGGGTGCGGGCCACGTGAGCCGTGGGACATCGATCCCGGGAACCTACAGAGTAGGTGGGCGCCATGTGACCAAGCCCACGGGCGAGACCAGGGACAGCTCCCATAGAGATCGATAAGGCCCCGGGGAATTAAAGTCCGACACGCGCCCCGCAGCGCCGCGCGCACAATGTAGCGCCGCGCGAAGACAAGCGCCAGAGCGCCCGCCGATAATTCCGTCGGCGTTGGTCGGGCGCTTGCGCGAAACGCCGCGGACTCGCTATCCTGTCGCTGGCGCGAAGCCCAATCCCCACGCGGACGCGAAATGGCCAAATACGTCGGCGCGATCGATCAAGGCACGACCAGCACGCGCTTCATCTTGTTTGACGAAGCCGGCGAGGTCGTGACGCTCGCCCGGCGCGAGCATGCGCAGATTTGCCCGCGGCCCGGATGGGTCGAGCATGACGCGACCGAGATCTGGCGAAACACGCTGGCGGTGATCGACGACGCCTTGGCGAAAGCGTCCGCCGCGGGGGCCGATCTAGCGGCGATCGGCGTCGCCAATCAGCGCGAGACCACCGTGCTGTGGGACAAGGCGACGGGCTCGCCGCTGTGCAATGCGATCGTCTGGATGGACACGCGTAACGAAGCGCTTGTCGCGCGGTTTGCAAGCGACGGCGGGACGGATCGCCTGCGCGCGCGAACGGGCCTGCCGCTGGCGAGCTATTTCTCCGGACTCAAACTGGTCTGGCTGTTCGAGAACCTGCCCGGCGCCCGAGCGCGCGCGCAAAATGGCGAGGTTCTGTTCGGAACGATCGACTCCTGGCTGATATGGAATCTAACGGGCGGTCCGCGCGGCGGACGGCATGTGACCGACGCGACCAACGCCTCTCGCACGCAGTTGATGAATCTCGCGACGCTCGATTGGGACGAAGACATTCTGCGATTGTTCGACATCCCCCGCGCCTGCCTGCCGGAGATTCGCTCTTCGAGCGAATTTTATGGCGCGGTGGGAAGCGTTCCGCTCGCCGGCGCGATCGGCGACCAGCAGGGCGCGCTGCTGGGGCAAGCCTGCCTGAAGCCGGGCGAGGCCAAGAACACTTACGGCACCGGCTGCTTCCTGCTGATGAACACCGGCGAGACGCCGAAAATCTCCACCAGGGGGCTGGTGACGACGCTCGCCTACAAGCTCGGCGAGTCGAAGCCCGTTTACGCGCTCGAGGGATCCGTCGCCATCGCCGGCGCGCTGGTGCAATGGCTGCGCGACAATCTCGGGATCATCGACAGCAGCGAAGCCGTCGAACCGCTCGCGCGCTCGGTCGCGGACAATGGCGACGTTTATTTCGTGCCCGCCTTTTCGGGCCTATACGCGCCGCGCTGGCGCTCCGACGCGCGCGGCGTGATCGCCGGCCTCACGCGCTTTTCCAACAAAGGACACATCGCCAGAGCCGCGCTGGAGGCGGCGGCCTACCAAACCCGCGAGGTCCTCGCCGCGATGGCCGCGGAGTCGGGCGCCGCGCTAGAGGAACTGCGCGTCGACGGCGGCATGGCGGCGAACGAACTGCTGATGCAATTTCAGGCGGATATTCTCGGTGTTCCCGTCGTGCGCCCGCGCGGTCTGGAGACAACCGCGCTCGGCGCCGCATACGCCGCGGGGCTCGCCGTGGGTTTTTGGCGCGGCGCCGAGGATATCGCCGCCCATTGGCGGCCTGGCCGCCGTTGGAATCCGGCGATGGCCGCTCTCGAGCGCGAGCGCCTCGTCGCTTCCTGGGAAAAGGCGGTAGAACGGTCGCTTGGATGGACGGAGTAAGCATCCATTCGTAAAGGCGGGGCTACACCCGCATCGGCATCAGCACGTAAAGCGCGCTCGCGCCATCGCGATCCTGGATAAGCGTCGGCGAGCCGGGATCGGCCAGCAGAAACAGCGCCGTGTCACTGTCGAGCTGGTTCACGATGTCGAGCAGATATTTGGAGCTGAAACCAATGTCGATCGGCTCGCTGTCGTAATCGGCTTCGAGTTCCTCGACCGCCGAGCCCTGATCCGGGTTGGTGACGGAGAGCACCACTTTCCCCTCGGACACGGCGAGCTTGACGGCGCGGCCGCGCTCGGACGAGATCGTCGACACGCGATCGACCGCCTTGGCGAACATGTCGCGCTCGACCGTGAGCCGCTTGTTGTTTCCCGAGGGAATGACGCGCCCGTAATCGGGGAAGGTGCCGTCGATGAGCTTGGTCGTCAGCAACGCCTCGCCGAAGGTGAAGCGCATCTTATTCGCGGAAACCTCCACCGTGATTTCGCCTTGCGCGTCCTCGATGAGGCGCTGGATTTCGCCGACCGCCTTGCGCGGCAGAATGACGCCGGGCATGCCGATCGAGCCTTCCGGCGCCGGCAGTTCGAGCCGCGCCAGACGATGCCCGTCGGTCGCGACGGCGCGCAGCAGCGGGTGGCCCTCGACGTCGGCGACATGGATGAAAATGCCGTTGAGATAATAGCGCGTCTCCTCGCTGGAGATGGCGAACTGCGTCTTGTCGATGAGGCGCTTCAGCTCGGCCGGCGGCAGCGAGAATTTATGGCCGAACTCGCCCGAGGTCACCTCGGGAAAATCGCTCTGCGGCAGGGTTTGCAGCTGGAAGCGCGAGCGCCCCGAGCGCAGCGTTAGCTGGCCCTGCTCGCCGCTCTCCTCGAGCGAAACCTGCGCGCCTTCCGGCAATTTGCGGGTGATGTCGTAGAGCGTGTGGGCGGGCAAGGTGGTCGCGCCCTGTTGCGTCACGTCGGCGGCGGCGCGCTCGGTGATTTCGAGATCGAGATCGGTGGCTTTAAGCAATAATTCGCCGGCCGTGGCCTCGATCAGCACATTGGCGAGGATCGGAATCGTCGTGCGCCGCTCCACCACCCGGTGAACATGGCCAAGCGCCCGCAATAGCGCCGCTCTTTCGATCGTGACCTTCATGAAGGGAAATTCCGTTGGCCTCTGTGGACGGCGGTTCCATGTCGGGCGCCGGGGGCGGGACTTTGGCGCGGCTGGACAATTAGCGCAAGAGGGGCACGCGCCGTAAAGGCGGCGAACTGTGCATAAGTGGCGCGCGGGATCTCTGACCGCGGTCTCTTATGAATCAGTATTGTTTAGCTTTTGCTTCTGTCGCGCGACCGGATTTAATTGAATCCGCCGCCGCTTGCGCCATGTGGCCAACTCCATGATATCGTGGCGTTTTCATCATCTCAAGATTTTCCGTTGGGAAGACCGGCTGTGACAAAAATATCACACGGGTGAACTAACTTAGCTTGCGGCGTGACGCCATGTTGCCTTTATTGCGCGGCGAGCGCATCGTTTAAGAGAACGGTAAAACGAACAGAAGACGTTGCAATCTCATCCATAGGTCCGGACCAAGCATAGGTCACATATTGGTCCATTGAGTTGAACGGTTCTTACGCTAAAGGATGCGCCATGAAGACATCTTTGCTTTCCATCGCCGCGATTGGGCTGGCGATTTCCACCGGATCGGCCTTGGCCGCCGATCTTCCCTCCCGTAAGGAAGCGCCGCCGCCGATCTATATCGCGCCGGCGCCTGTCGCCACTTGGACCGGCTTCTATGCCGGCGTGAACATCGGCGGCGGCTGGTCCTCCAACGGCGGCAACGACAGCTATCTGCCCTACGCCGACACAACATACCCGATCGGCAGCACCCCGCGCCGCAGCACGACTCCGAACCTGTTCTTCCTGCCCGGCGGCGGCACCACCGCCAGCAACGCCGGCGGCGTCGTCGGCGGCGGTCAGATCGGTTATAACTATCAGTTCAACTCCTTCGTGATCGGCGCCGAGGCCGACTTCCAGGGCACGAGCATCACCGGCGGCCACCAGGGCAATTACGCTAGCCTGTATGATAGCCCCTATCCGAATTCGGACAGCGGCCTGCTCACGCCTCTCGTGACCGGCAACGGCGGCAATCTCGGTCTGTCGTGGTTCGGCACCGTGCGCGGCCGCGCCGGCTATCTCGTCACCCCCACCCTGCTGATCTACGGCACGGGCGGCTTCGCTTACGGCGACGTGACCGCCTTCCAGCGGAGCAACACCAGCACCGGCTGGACGGCTGGCGGCGGCATCGAGTGGCTGTTCGCGCCGCATTGGTCGGCGAAGCTCGAATATCTCTACGTCGATCTCGCCAGCAGCGGAATTTACGGCGCCTTCACCGGTTGGGAGTTGGGCAACAACCATCATCCCGAGATCAACGTCGTGCGCCTTGGCGTGAACTATTTGTTCAATTTCGCTCCGTCCGCTCCGGTCGTCGCGAAATATTGATCGGCCGCGGCGATCACGCCTCGGCCTTGATCGACGAAAACCCGGCCCTCGTGGCCGGGTTTTTCAGTTGATCCAGCGCCGCGCGGAATGATACGAACTCCGCCCGATCGCTTCGTGGCGCGAAATGCCCCGAGCCCCTCACCGTACCTCTCCCCGCAAGCGGGGAGAGGAGGCGGCCGGCGATCCACCCATTCTTATATATGATCGTTATCTCGTTAATTTATGGCGAAGGGAGCTGCGTTGACGCTCCCTCTCCCCGCTTGCGGGGAGAGGTAAGGTGAGGGGCTCGGAGCGTTGAATCCGAACGAGCCGATCAAGCGCGAACCGTATGATGGATTTCGACGGGATGCCGATCATCAACAACCGCGCGCAAAACCAAGGCGCGTCGCGAATGCAAGACTAGAAGGCGAAATTAGTCCGGCGATTTGACCGCATGAGCATTGTTCACGGTCGAGTCGCCGGTCTCTATCACCGAAGGCCGGCGCTATTATCTTTTGTGGAATTGATGGCGGCAGGCGGGGCTTATCGAACGAATATACTTTCGAAGACAAGCTTCTGTTTTTGTGGGGTTCGGCACGTCGTAGGGGCAGAACCTATAGGCGTCATCTTTACACGCGTTGCGTTGCTCGGCGGTTCCCTGCGCCAAGGCGGCGGATATGGAAATAACCTCAAGCAGCATTACGATGGTTAGAATTCGACGCATCTTTGCTCGCCCCCTGTCAGGAACCCGATTTGGGAGACGCCACGATGGTCCCCGATCCGGGCGGAAGTTTCCTCCAATTGGGCGGTTTTGACAAGCTGTAGCCGTTGTCGAAAGCTTCAAGCGATCGCCTTGGATTGGAAGCGGCCAAGCCAATCCGACATTGCGTCGCACAATCGCCTGGCTTAGTCTTGACCCGCGCGACCTTAACGCCGCGCGATGGATGACAGCTATGACCGAAGACGCCACGCAATCCACGCAAGCCAAGAGTCTTCGTTGGCTCAACGCCACATTCATCGAGGTGGCGCTTCATCTCGGGCTTGTCGCTTTCCTGTTTTATTCGGCCTATGCGCTGGTGCACCCGTTCCTGCCGGTCATGGTGTGGAGCGTCGTGCTGACCGTCGCGCTCTATCCCGTCTACAACTGGCTGACGGCGGCGCTCGGCGGCCGCGCCCGGGTGGCGGCGATATTGATCACCGTCCTGGGGCTGCTGATCATCATCGGGCCGGCGACCTGGCTTGGCGTCGGGCTGGTCGAGAGCCTGCCGGGGCTCATCGCGCGGATCGAAAAGGGCGGGCTGACGATCCCGCCGCCGTGGGAGAGCGTCAAGGATTGGCCGTTCCTCGGCCAGCAAATTTACGATTACTGGAAGAGCGCGTCGAACAATATCGCCGACGTGCTCAAACCCTTCCTGCCGCAACTCAAGCCGGTCGGCGAGTTCCTGCTCGGGGCGGCGAGCAAGGCCGGCGCGGGGACGCTGGTGTTTTTGTTCTCCGTCATCATCACCGGCTTTTTGTTCACGCGCGGACCGACGCTTCTCTCGGCGATGCGGGCGCTGGCGCGCCGCGTCGATCCCAATTACGGCGAGAACTTCCTCGATCTCGCGGGCGCGACGATCAGGGCCGTGTCGCGCGGCGTCATCGGCATTTCGCTGCTGCAGGCGGTCATCGGCGGCGTCGGCATGGCGCTCGCCGGGGTTCCCTTCGCGAGCGTATTGACGCTCGCGATATTGGTGCTGGGCATTGTCCAGATCGGCCCGGTCATCATCATTGTTCCGCTCGCCATATGGGGCTGGATGGAGCTTTCGACCGGGGCGGCGCTGGCCTTCACGGTCTGCATGGCGGCGGTTTACGTGGTCGAGGCCGTGATGAAGCCTTTCTTGCTGGCGCACGGGTTGAAAACGCCGATGCTGGTGATTTTCATAGGCGTCATCGGCGGCATATTGGAGCAAGGC
>JBAWEN010000006.1:0-4898 GCA_049591215.1 Methylocystis sp.
GCGCCCGAGAGCACGACCTGCCCGCCGCCATTGTCATTGGCCACCTCGCACACGGCGCCGGTCGCGTCCGCCGCCGCCGCCGCGATTTCTCGCGCCGCGTCGAGCTCCACGCCAAGCAGCGCCGCCATCGCGCCGGCCCCCACGGGAACCGCGGCCTGCATCGCCGAGCCGCGCAGACGCAGCAAGCGCGCCGTATCGGCGAGGCTGAGCGCCCCGGCGGCGCAAAGCGCCGAATATTCGCCGAGCGAATGGCCGGCCACGAATTTGGCGTCGCGCGAAAGATCGAGGCCCGCTTCCTTTTCCAGCACGCGCACGGCGGCCAGCGAGACCGCCATCAGCGCCGGCTGGGCGTTGGCGGTGAGGGTCAGTTCCGCCTCCGGCCCCTCGAAAATCACGCGGCTGAGCGACTGCGCCAGCGCGGCGTCGACCTCCTCGAACACGGCGCGCGCCTCATGAAAATTATCGGCGAGCGCCTTGCCCATGCCGACCGTCTGCGATCCCTGACCTGGAAAAATGAAAGCCGTCGACAATGCCGTTCCCCCCGATTTTATTTCTTGGCGTCGGGGCCGCGACTGCCATCTTGGGGGCGAGGATGTCAAGTTTGGACGCGATGCGGCGGCGAAACCGCGTCATCCGTTTTCCGCATGATGACGACGGCGATCGCGCCCTGTTGCCGACGGGGCGATGCGGCAATGCGCGCGGCGAACCGCGCGTTTAGGTCATCCATCACCGCGGCTCGGTCGCGATCCGGATTAGTCGCATTCGCCAGCGTCGGACCCACCACCGCCCGCCAAATGCCTGCCCAAGCCCGCCCGAGGTGTTCGGCGTCACCGGTCCTTTCATACTCTGGCCAGAAAGGATCCGGCGTGGACGTAACCTCCGCGTGCTCGATCGCCATCCCGCGAAACGTTCCGTCTTGCGAGAACGGAGCCTTGATATCCTCCAGCGTGCGGGCATGCGTCGGGAGCGTCATTCGCAGAAGTTCCCGCTCGTCGAGAAGACCTGCCCGGTTCGTATCGACGATGGCTCCCCATAGTTCTCCAAAGACCCAATCCCAAGTTCGTCTGTCGGGCTGGTCCGCCGCGAAGAGAGACAGAAGCCGCGCGCCAGGGCGCAGTTCCGATGAGCGCGCCGCGATAAAGTCGCGCCAGTCCCGCGCCGCTTGTTGAATGACCGCGTCCCTCGCGGTCTCGCTTTCGCTGAGTCCGGCGAGGATGTGATCGGAAACCTCGATCGGCTTATTGCTTAGCCATTGCAGCGTCCAACTGTTCCAGCCGAGGTGGACGGTTCCCGGGGCGATAATTGGCTCGAAATACGAGCGGCCGACAGCGCTTGGGAAGACACCGGTCGCGCCCTTCATGTAGCTATCGGGATGCTCGCCCAGCGCCTGGAATAGGGACGCGAAATCGTTGGACGGCAGGTCCGTGTGGATCACCCTGACCGTCCGGCCGGAGGCAGACTTCGCGCGCAACGCTGCTATGGCGATACGCATCGGCGCCATGGAATTGCGTCCCTGAGACGAGCCATAGTCCGCGATCACGAGAGTTTCGTCGCCGACCGGGACCGTCCCCGCCAATTTTTCCCAGATCGGCAATATGCGGGCGATGCCCGCGGCTTGCATCGCGGAATTGCGATTATAGAAACCGTCGCCCTCCATCGCGGTGATGGTTGGATTTTTAATCTGGTCCATGCCTAAAATTGTCCCATCGGATGCACCAACCGAGCAAACTTAGTGTGCTCCAACTCCGAGGCTTTCGTAAAGCTTAACATTTCAGACCGAACCGCGACGCGCCCACGTCTCCGCCGCCTTGGGAGGCGGCCGCGGATTCAGGCGCCGCGCTCGGAGGAGCCAGCGTCGCTCGGAAAACCCGCGACATCCAGGAAGGCGTAACCGCGGTAAAGCGCCTCGTGTTTATGAACCAGCCCCCTGGCGCGGGCTTGGCCGGCGAATTCGCTCTCAAGCTCGGCGCGCGGGCGAACGTGAAACAGCTCCAGCCATTTGGCCAGAAGCTCCCGAAACCACGACGGCAGCCCGGCCTGATCGCCGAAATCAACGATATGCAGCGATCCGCCCGGCGCCAACAGATCAAGCGCGTGAGCAATGGTCTCGCGCCAGGCCGGGATCATCGACAGGGCGTAGGAAATAAATATGCGCTCGAAGCGCGGCTGGCCGAACAAGGCGCCCGGATCGAAACTGGCGGCGTCGCCCTGGGCCAGAACGATCGGCGCGGCGACTTTGTTGCGCGAGATCGACGCTTTCGCCTCGTCGAGCATGACCGCCGAAATATCGACGCCGTAAAAGCGCGCCTCGGGATAAAGCCGCGCCGCGCGAATGAGGTTGCGTCCGGTGCCACAGCCGATTTCCAGCACCGCGCCCCCGCCCGAAGGGTTTAGCCGATCGATCATCTGGTCGCGGCCGAGCAGATAATGTTTGCGGGTCAGATCGTAGATATGCCGCTGCGGGCGATACATCCGATCCATCAAGCTTTGCGCGTCGTCAGTCATTGCGTCGCCTTCAGCGTATACAGGTGAAAGGCGCCGTAAATCGAGGAGCGGTCGCGTTTCGTCAGATCGCGGCAGCGCGGCTCGTCGTATGACCAGCGGCCCAGTATCTCGTCCGGCACGCGGCCAGGGAGCAGCCGATCATCGGCGGCGGTGCGGAAAATCACACGCGCCCCCGGTCGCGCGGTGCGTGTGATCTTTTCCCACAGCGCCGTGAGATCGGCGTCGTTCATCCAGTCCTGCGCGTCGAGCAGGACATAGCCGTCGAGACTGGCCGGCGGACAGGAATCGAGATAATCGCCCATCGACATATGCTTGACCTCGACGCGGTCGGCGCGCGCGCGAACGGCGTCGAAGGCTTCCCTTTCGAGATAAGGCGGCGTCGCCGCGCCCTCGTCCGCGCCGTAACCGCGTCCAAACGCCTGCCGCGCGAAGTAGTTGGTGGAAAAATCGAAGTCGCAGGCGAGCCGGCGCAGCCGATCCCGCAAAACCTCGATCATCCCGCCCTCCGCGTCGCCGGCGAGCGCGTGATATTGCGCCGGCGGAATGCCGAGGCCATAGAGCGTCGCGGGTTGCCGGACGAGCCAACGGACCGAGCGCGTTTCGAACAGCGGCGCGAGCACGCTGTCGAACAAAGCGCGCTGCTCTTCGAGCGAACCCGCGCGCAGCATTTCGCGCGGATCCTTGCCATGCGCGCGCGCCAGCAAATGCCCGGCGCCGATGAAAGATCCAAGCAGCCCATAGCGATAGAAATTGCGCGCGAAACGCTCGACCCGCCGCCGCCCGAACGTCGTGCGGCCCTCCCAATAGGCGCGCGACACCGGGTCGAGATTGGGCTTGATCCAACGATCATAGGCCGCGACATTTTCGGCGCGGTCGGCCCGCGCGAAGAAGCGATGAAAGGCCTCGTAATCGGGCAAATCGCGCGCCGCGCGCAATTTCAGGCGGTTGAGCGCGATATGCGCGCCGTTGAGGTCGACCGCGGCGATGCGGGCGGGATTGGCGGTCAGATAGCTCATCACATTGCAGCCGCCGGAGGCGATGGCGACGATGTGATCCTCTGGACGGATCGCCAGCGCCTCCATATCGACCACCGGGTCCTCCCAGATTTGCGGATAGACGAGCCCCTTGAACGCGAAGGTGAACAGGCGCTCGAGAACGCCGGCGCGGGAAAATCTCGCATTTCGATGGACAGCGGCGCCGAGACCGGCCACCGTCGCGCGATTGGTCGCGCTCAGCTTTGCGCTCATCGTCAAATCGTCCTCCCGGGCGCCGGAACCGGGCAGGCTGCTTCGATCCAGCGCGCGATAGCCGATAAGTCGCGCCGATGTCATTCACATGACTGTCAAGCATCAACGAGGATTCAGGCGACGCGAGCCCGCGCCAATCCCGCCGTTTTGATCGTGTGATAAGCGATCATCGCTTCTTCGTCGGTCGCCAGCACGAACACCGGCGTCGCCGCGGCCGAATCGGATATACGCCGCGCGTTGCTGTTGTTGGCGGTGGCGTCGAGGGTGAGGCCGAGCCATCGCATGTCGTCCAGCACGGCGGCGCGAACACGCGCCGAATGCTCGCCGATGCCGCCGGTGAACACCAGCGCGTCGAGCCCTTTGAGCGTCGCCGCGAGCGCCCCAATCTCCATCTTGATGCGGTGGGCGAAATAATCGATCGCCTCGCGCGCCCGCGGCGAATCGGACGCTTCAATCTCCACCATGTCGGACGAGACGCCGGAAAGCCCCTTCAAGCCCGATTGCTCGTAGAGCAAATGCTGGAGGTCGGCGACGGGCATTTTGTCGTGATCCAGCAAATAGAGGATCAGGCCCGGATCGATCTCGCCGCAGCGCGTGCCCATGGGTAGGCCGTCGAGCGGGGAAAAGCCCATGGTCGAGGCGACGGAGCGGCCGTTCTTCATCGCGCACAGCGAGGCGCCCGCGCCGAGATGCGCGACGATGATCCGGCCGCAAGCGAGCACGGGGTCGATCTCCCCCATCCGCCGCGCGATATATTCGTAGGACAGCCCGTGGAAACCAAACCGTCGTAAGCCTCGCTCGTAAAATTCGAACGGCAGCGCATAGGCGTCGTTGACGAAGGCGTGACCGCGATGAAAGGCCGTGTCGAAACAGACGACCTGAGGCACGCTCGGGAAGGCCGCATGGGCGGCCTCGACCCCCGCGAGATTATGCGGCTGGTGGAGCGGGGCCAGCGGCGTCAGCGTCCGCAAATCCGCGAGAAGCGCCGGGTCCACGATCGCCGGCGCGCAATGGTTCAGCCCGCCGTGCACGACGCGGTGGCCGATGGCGCCGACCACGATGTCGGGAAACTTCGTCTCGATCCATCCGAGAATCAAGCGAATCGCCTGTTCGTGATTCGCCAGCTTCGCCGCCTTTTCGTATTTC
>JBAWEN010000007.1:0-3251 GCA_049591215.1 Methylocystis sp.
ACGCTTTACATGTGCCTTGGGCAGGAGGACGCCGCCGATCTGCGCGCGCCGCTGCGCGAGAGCCTCGGCGACGACTTGCTGCACGCCGCGATCGAGGGCGCGATCGCCCGCAAGCCCAAGGGTCACGACTTCATCATCGACCGACCCGCCGGGACGCAGCCTATTGTCCGCCACATGAGCACGACCGGCGGTTGAGGGCGCATGACCACGGGACGAACCGTCGCATTCATCGGCCTTGGGGTGATGGGTTATCCCGTCGCCGGCCATCTCGCGCGCGCGGGCCATGCGGTGACGGTCTATAACCGCACGGGCGCCAAGGCCGAGCGTTTCGCGCGGGAGTTCTCCGCCCGCTCCGCGCCGACGCCGCGCGCGGCGGCCGAGGGCGCCGATGTCGTGTTCGCCTGCGTCGGCAATGACGACGATCTGCGCGCCGTTACGCTGGGCGAGACCGGCGCGCTCAAGGGCATGAAGCCCGGCGCGATCCTGGTCGACCACACCACCGCCTCCGCGAAGGTCGCCCGCGAACTTTTCGCTTTGGCGCGGGAGTCGGGCCTCGGCTTTATCGACGCTCCCGTTTCGGGCGGCCAGGCCGGCGCCGAAAAGGGCGCGCTGACGGTGATGTGCGGCGGCGCGGACGAGGATTTCGCTCGAGTGGAGCCGGTCATCGCCGTTTACGCCCGCGCCTGTCGGCTGATGGGACCAAGCGGCGCCGGCCAATTGACCAAGATGGTCAACCAGATCGCCATCGCCGGCCTCGTTCAAAGCCTGTCGGAGGCGCTGCATTTCGCGGTGGAGGCCGGGCTCGACGCGCCGGCCGTCATCGACCTGCTGAGGAATGGCGCGGCGCAGTCCTGGCAGATGGAGAACCGCACCGCGACCATGCTCGCGGGCGAGTTCGACCATGGCTTCGCGGTGGAATGGATGCGCAAGGATCTCGCCATCTGCCTCGACGAGGCCCGCCGCAACGGCGCGCAACTGCCGGTCGCGGCGCTGGTCGACCAGTTTTACGCCGGCGTCGAAAAGCTCGGCGGCCGGCGCTGGGACACATCGAGCCTGATCACGCTGCTGAAGCGCTAATTTTTCCCGCCAAGCCGATTCGAATAAATATTTTATGAACGACGCAACCAATCGCGCCGCGCTCGCGTTTCTCTCCCAATAAGAGGAACCCGAAGCTGGGCGGCTACGCGGCCGTCGTCGGGCAAATCCCGAACACCCTTCCGAGAGGGGCCCACATGGTCGTTTCGCGAGATAACCCATTCGCCAACCGCACGTCGCGGATTGTGCTCGCCGTCACCGCGGCCGCCGGCCTTTGCGCCGCCGTCGCGGCCACGCCTTCGGCGTCGATCGGCAGAGAAACAATCCCCGCGTCGTCAGCCAGTCCCGTGGCGGCGGTCGGTCACGACATGGGCGAATCCGCGACAGGAATACGGCCACTGGGGCGTGGACCAGCCATAAGAGTTGGCCGCGCCTTCGACGCGGAGGACGAAGACTGCACGCTCGTCGTGACGAAAATCACGGACGCCAGCGGCCACGTTCAGGTCAAGCGCGGTGTGACCTGCGCCAACTGACGCTCGGCGATACGCCCCCCATCGCGCCAGCGGACCTTTAGACAGAGGCCCGGCGCGAATCGGCAATGGACGAGAACGGCTCTGGAAAGGAGCCGTTCTCGTCCATTTTTTTTGCCCGGCGCGCACCCGCCGCAAACGCTCAGCGCCGCGTTACGTCCTTCACGGTCAGCGGATAACCCGCGACCGTGAGCACGACCCGGCCGGAAATTCGCGCGACCGCCTGATGCAGTTCCCCCGCCGCGTCGCGGAAGGCGCGGGCGAGCGCGTTTTCGGGCACGATCGAGAGGCCGACCTCGGAGGATACGACGACGGTCGGCGCCGCGCGGCCGCGTAGCGCGGCGACAAGCTCCACGCGCTCGGCGGAGAGATCGGCGCCCACCAAAAGCCGGTTCGACAGCCACAGGGTCAGACAATCCACGAGCACGGCCCGATCCGCCGGCGCCCGCGAAACCGCGCGCGCAAGCTCCAGCGGCGCCTCGATCGTAACCCACCCGTCCCCGCGTCTTTCGCGATGCGCCGCGACCCGCGCGGTCATCTCCTGGTCGAAAGCCTGCGCCGTGGCGATATAGCTCCAGGGCGCCGGGTGTTCTTCAATCAGCCCCTCGGCATGGGCGCTCTTGCCCGAGCGGGCGCCGCCAAGCACCAGCGTCAGATACGGGTTTTCGCTCATCGCGCCGCCTTGCGAGAATCGCCGCGCGCCAGCAGCGCGCCGTCGCGGTCGAACACCAGTATTTCCAACTCCATATCCCCATTGTCCAACGCCCGCGCCGCCGTCTCCCACGCGCGCCGCGCCACCAGCGCCGGCAGATCGACGCCGGCGCCCTGCGCCAGTCGCAGCGCCTCCAACGCGCTATTGGCGGCGGCGATCTTTTCGGCCAGCGCAGCGTCCGCGCCGGCTTCGACGGCCATTCGCGCGAGTTCAGCCATATCGATCCGCGAACGGCCGGAGTGCAGATCGAGCCGGCCCTGCGCGAGCTTGGTCAGCTTGGCGAAGCCGCCGCCGATGGTCGCCTTCGCCACGGGATGCTTGTGCAAATATTTGAGCAATCCGCCCGCGAAATCGCCCATTTCGACCAGCGCCGCCTCGGGCATGTCATAAAGGGCGCGGACCGCGCTTTCCGACGTGGAGCCGGTCGTCGCGGCGATATGCGCAATGCCGCAGGCGCGCGCCACGTCGACCCCGCGATGAATGCTGTCGATCCAGGCGGCGCAGGAATAGGGCACGACGATTCCGGTCGTTCCCAGCACCGACAACCCGCCGACAATGCCGAGCCGCCCGTTGAGCGTATGCTTCGCCATCTCCTCGCCGCCGGGAATGGAAATCTCGATTAGCGCGTCCGCCTCGACGCCAAGCTCGCGCGCGGCCTCGGCGAGGTTGTGCCGCATCATCGCGCGCGGGACCGGATTGATCGCCGGTTCCCCGACCGCGAGCGGCAGGCCGGGCCGCGTCACGACGCCGACGCCCTCCCCCGCCCTGAAGGTTACGCCGGCGCCGGGCGGGTTGCGCGAGACCCGGGCTAAAATGGTCGCGCCATGCGTTACGTCGGGATCGTCGCCCGCGTCCTTGACGACGGCCGCCTGGGCGAAATCGGCGCCGCGTTCGCATTGGCGCAGCGCGAAGGCGACGCGGCGGCCGGAGGGCAGCGCGATCTCGATCGGATCGGGCGCCGCTCCGCCATTTAG
>JBAWEN010000008.1:0-14074 GCA_049591215.1 Methylocystis sp.
GGTCTTGCAGCGAGGCGGAGGCGACGAAATATTCCTGGCGCAGCCGCAACTCCTGCCCCGCCGGCGTGGAATCGCTGGGATAGAGCACCTTGGAGATCGATTCCGCGCGCATCTGATCGGCCTGCGCGCCGACGTAATCACCGGCGTTGAACACGTCGAGCCGCAGCGGGTCCGGCGCGCGCGCCGACCATAGACGCAGCGTATTCACGTGCTTTCCGCGCCAACCGACCACCGGCGTGTCATAGGCCACGGCTTCGACGGTTTCCGCCGGGCGCCAGACATGCGCCAGGGCTCCGTCGGCCAGACGCGCGCCGTCGACGTGGCCGCCAAAGCCAATGTCGTAGACGATTTCGGGGCGGGCGAACTCCCACGGATTGCCGAAGGACAGCCAGTCCTCGGGATATTCGTGCTGCCAGCCGTCCTTGATGGTCTGTCGGAACAGGCCGTGGTCGTAACGTATTCCATAGCCGACCGCCGCTATATCGAGCGTCGCCATGCTGTCCATGAAACAGGCGGCGAGGCGCCCGAGGCCCCCGTTGCCCAGCGCCGCGTCGGGCTCCAGCGCCCGCAGCGCGTCGAGATCGACGCCAAGGTCGGCGAGGGCCGCGCGCATCGCCTCCGTCAAACCGAGATTGGTGAGCGCGTCGATCAACAGCCGCCCGACCAGAAACTCCAGCGAGAGATAATATACCCGCCGCCGATCCTCCTGATAATTGCGTTTCGTCGAAGCGAGCCAGGACGGCACGACGCGGTCGCGGGTCGCCAGCGCCGCGGCGACGAACCAGTCGCGCGGGCTCGCGGAGGCTTTGTCCTTGCCGACGGTGGCGGCGAGACGGCGCAGCACTTCGTCGCGCAAGGCGCGCGCTTGCGGATCAAGACCGGAGGCGGCGGTAGGCGAAACGGCGAGGTCGATAATGCTCACGGCGGACTTTCTCGAAACGGGCTCGGGGTCTCCCGCGGGTTCGACGCCGCGCGCGCGGCGTTGCTAGAGGGGAGGCTCCTCCATGCCCTTATTTTATCGCGAAGAGGTTAGCGCATTCCCGCAGGGGCACGCCGCGCCGGCGCGACGCGGAAATAGCGTTATTTCAGGATGAACTCGATGCGGCGATTGTCTCCGCGCCCCTCCGCGTGGTCATTGGACGCGATCGGCTTCTTGTCGCCATAGCCGACGCTTGTCAAACGCGCGGCGTCCACGCCGTCGCTGATGAGATATCGCGCCAGTTTGTCGGCGCGGCGTTGCGACAGCGCCTGATTGCCCTCCTCGTCGCCGACATCATCGGCGTGGACGCCAATTTCCACCGTCTGCTCCGGGCAACGCTGGAGCAACGCCGCCAGCCGGTCCAACACATAGGCGGAAGCGCGGCGAATTTTTACGCTGGCGGAGCGGAAATCGATCTTATCCAGAACGAGCGTGGCGTTCAGCGCCGCCTGGCATCCGGCGGCGTCGAGCGGCCCGGAGGCGGACAAGGATTTCAGCGCGGACTTGGCCGCCGCGGCCTTTTCCACCGCCGAAGCAGCGGGAGCCGCCGTACTCGATTGATCCGCGACGGCCTTGCCGGCTTCGGCGGGCTTGGTCGCTACGTCACGCGTCGCCTTACCAGGGTCGGCCCAACCGGTCTCGACAGCTTTTTGTTCTGCTTCGCCGGCTTTTTCCGCGGCGTCCTTGCCCGCGTCCACCGCCTGCTCGACGACCCCGGCGACCGGCCTCTCCGCGAAGATTTTGTCGGTTACGATTACTAGTCGGACTCCCTCGACCTTGCCGATTGTCGCGGCCAGAGCCGCGCGATCCGCGACGTCGTTTGGAAGCAACACGTCCCGCCCGACAACGCGGAAATTCGGCGCGTTTTCTCGCGCGTCCATTATCGCGGCGCCGACCGATTGCTCGAGATCCGCTTCGGTGCTGGGGGTTTCGAAAACATTGCCGGCGAACCAGAGCAACGCGGCGGGTATGAGCCCCAGCGCCCAACCCTTGTGCTCGGCCAGATCGCCCTTGCGTAAAACGGCGCCCGCGCCCGCGCCGAGCATATACACCGCGAAAGAGGCGAGCGCGGTCTCAAGCCAAACGCCAGCGCGGCCAAGCAGCACGTCGAGCAGGGCCGTCAGCGCCCCCGCGGCGAAGGCCAGTCCGCACCAGATCAGCCAGGGCGCGACTTTCCCCTTCGCCTCGGACTGGCGCGTAAGGATCGCCGTCGCTATTCCCGCGATGAAGATCGGGACCAACCAAAGCCAAAAGTGCGAAATGATATACGTCATGACGCTCGCCTTCGCTTAACCTCGCAAATGCTTGTCTTCGCGGCTCGGCCCCAGCCGGCGCGGTGGGGCTCGACCATGCGTCAATGAGCCCAGATTGGCAAGAAGTCGGCGAGCCGGGCTTCGCCGCGTGCGCCCATCGCTCCGTTTTACCGGGCCACTAGATGGTAAATTGGGTACTTTAAAGAGTTAGACTCGCTGCAACGGCCGCGTGTCGCCAACGAAAATTCCAGTCGCGCAATTTAGACACGGCAAAATTATAGTCTAGTGAGTTCGTCTATCGAACCCGGGGCGAAGGGTATTTTGAACTCGCCGGCGAAACCGCCGGAGAAATGGCGGACGACCGTGGCCGGAGTGGACCCTAGCACGATCTGGGCGCCGAGCGGGGGTAGCGTGTCGGTCGCGACGGCCACGCCGGAAATCGAAACGTCCAAGATTCTGACGATCAACTCGCGCTTGTCCTCCAACCGCAAAATGGCCCGGGTCATCAAGGGCGTGATGCGCTCGTGGCGGCGATCCTCCGGGAGGCCGACGACATTGCGGGTGGCGAACCAGGTCAACTGATCGGCGAGCTTGTCCCGTTTGAGCGGCGGTAAATTCATCGTAATCGCGAAGCCGGTCGGAACGAGACGCGCCGTCGTTCCGGCGAACCGGCCCAATTCGTCGAGATAGACAATCACTTTTTCGCCGATGCGCGCCTTGACCGGCGCGAACAACAAAATGTCGCCAGGGGACATCTCGATTGTTTGGCAGGGATATTCGGTCTTCGATTCCAGCATGTATCTGCCAAACAACACAACCGGGACGCGCTGAAATCGACGACCTTCAATCTGATCGATAAGGGTTTGCAAGGGGAGTGTCATGGCCGCCATCTGTCGAGCGGGAATACGCTCTTGAGGAACGGATAGTAGCGAGCGCGGCTTAACAACGCCTTACATTCAAAATTAAGCAATGTTTACATATTTGATCTACCTCCCTCGTGTACAATAAGGCGCGGCGCGGGTCTCGCCGCCGCTCGCGGCGAGTGTCCGACCGCCGAAGATTGGGCGGTTGGATTTTGCTCTTGAGCGCGGATTACCCGTAGCGATTTGAGATAAAGCGGCGCCGCGACCACGCGGCCAAACCAGGAAGTCTGATTGGAAGAGGATAGCGAGCCCAGCAGACGAGAGTGCGTTTTGCCGAAATGGCGCAGCGGCAGGAGCAGCAGTTCCAAGTTCAAATCACGATCGAATTCCGCGATCTTCGCCGCGCTTCGGTCGTCGTTGACGATCGGCGGGCAAGCGAGAACGCCGGCGACGACCGGCGTCGCTCCGTCGACGACCGTCAGCAGCGCGGCCGCGACATTGTGGCGATCTTCCGCGCGCCAGAGATCGAGGAAGGATTTGCCCTTCTGATCGGACAACCAGAGCGCGTTCATCCGCGTGCCGCACAGCCGGATCGGAAACACGCAGGCCGGCTCGACTTCGACAATAAAGCTGTCCGCCAGCACATGCCGGATCGCGGCGGGGTCTATATCGCTTCTATCCGGAGCCGCGCGCGCCGCGAAGTCGATTCCAATAGGTGTAAAGGTCTTTGCTGACGGAGTGTCTCATCATCGGTCCTGCCGGTCGCTAGCTGGGTCTTAATGGCGCCGTTTCGGCACGCCGACGATCGAAATCGCGGACGCCAGATTGTTAACTGCAGCAACCGAGCCACGCGGGTGCGATTAACCCTTTCGAAAGAGTTGCATTGCGCCAGGGGCCTCCGCGTGACATTCTCCATCGTGTCCCAGGGACGCTCGGAACGAGACGCTCCGCTCGCCGACGAGCATCCCGGACAGGCTGGGAAAAGCTCCACAAGCCGTTGCTCCGGATAGGGGTTGACGAACCGAATAGATGACGAAGGCGGGAGGGAGCGCATGCTCCGGCGGTTCCTCCCCCTCGGTTCGAAACGCCAGCCGTGACGCACGGCGAAAGATCGGCGCGGCCCGAGATGAAACGGTCGCCTGTGCCGAAACGCGCCAATGGGGCTCGGCGCGCTTCGGGGGCCGCGAGGGCGCTGGAGCGCCTTGAACAGGCCGCCGAACAGGAGACGACGTGAAGCGGGAGAGGATTTTCAACCTGCCGGGCGTCGTCACGGCTCTCATCGCGATACTGACGGTCATTCAAATCGCGGTCGATCTGTTTCCGCGATCCGTCGGCGTCTGGACGCTGCTGTATTTTTCCTTCATCCCCGCCCGCCTAAGTTTTCTCATAGCCCCCGGTCAGGTGTTGCATGCGCTCGCCGATGTCGACGGCGACGAATTGGCGGCCTTCCTCAATACGGCGCGTTTCGCTTGGTGGACGCCGCTCAGCTACGCCTTTTTACATGCCAACTGGACCCATCTCGCGATCAATGGCGTGATGCTGGCGGCGTTCGGCGCTCCCGTCGCGAGGCGTCTTGGATCGATGCGTTTTCTCGGCTTCTTCGCGGTGACGGCCATCGCCGGCGCCTTGGCGCATCTCGCCACGCATCCGTTCGATCTGGAGCCGGTGGTCGGGGCCTCGGCCGCGATATCCGGCGCCATGGCGGCGATCGCGCGCTTTGCTTTCGCGCCAGGAGAAGCGCTCGGGGAACGCGTGAGCGGGCGAACGCGCGACGAGAGCGAAGGCCGCGGCCCTCAAACGCTCGCGCAAACTTTCTCCGATCGGCGGGCCATGGTGTTTTTGATGAGCTGGTTGCTCGTGAATTTCCTGTACGGATTGGTTCCGCAAGCGCCTGGCGGCGCGGGCGTCGTCGCCTGGGAAGCCCATATTGGAGGTTTCATGGCCGGGCTGCTTTTGTTCGGCTGGTTCGATCCGAAAAAGGGCGTCGCGGGGCGTTAGGTGGTTTCGGCGCGGCCCTATTTCTGACAAGCGGCGCAGTAGAACGTCGAACGGCCCGCTTGCGCCACGCGCGCGACGATACCCTTGCAGCCGCGCGTTGGACAGGGCGCGTTCTCCCGGTCGTAGACGCGAAAATTATGTTGGAAGTAGCCGAGAGAACCATCGGTCTGTCGGTGGTCGCGCAGCGAAGAGCCTCCCGCCTCGATCGCCTCTGTCAAAACGGCCTTTATCGCGGTCGAGAGGCGCTCCAGCGCCTTCGAGGATTTTGCGGAAGCATCGAGACTGCCGGCGATGCGCAGCGGCGAGAGCCGGGCGCGGTGAAGCGCCTCGCAGACATAAATATTGCCGAGCCCGGCGATATTTTTTTGATCGAGCAGCGCGGACTTGAGCGGCGTCGCGCGGCCGTGCAGTATCTTCGCCAGCGCCCCGGCGTCCATCGCGGGGTCCAGCGGCTCCATGCCGAGCTTCGCGAACAGCGGATGCGCGGAAATCTCCTTGGCCGCGAGCAGCAGCATGAAGCCGAAGCGCCGCGGATCATTATAGGTCACGCGGGCGCCGCTCTCGAAATTAAACACAACATGGTCGTGGGCGGGATGTTTTGAACGCGAAAAGTGAAAATCTCCGGGGAGTGGAGCCGCGTCGATACGAAACGATCCGCTCATGCCGAGGTGCATGATCAACACCTCGTCGCTATCCAGTTCGGCGACGAGATATTTCGCCCGCCTGCGCAATGTGACGACGCGCCTCCCCCTCAATCTCGCCCCAAAATTCGGCGGGAACGGAAAACGCAAATCCGCGCGGCGCAGTTCGACCTCGAAAATCGATGAGCTTTCGAAAATCGGCGCGAGCCCGCGCCGCACGGTCTCGACTTCGGGCAGTTCGGGCATGCTTTCGTTGCTTTCGCGCAAGGAACGGCGATTTCAACGGGAAGGCGAGCGGTCGGCCGCGATGTTTACCGCGCGGCCTTGCACAAGCGCCGCTTCCACCTCTCGCCGGCTTTTAGGCCCGCGTCGAGCAGACGACGCTTTCGGAGCGATCTGGGCTCGCGATCGGGTTCGGCGGCGGTTGGCGTATTCGTCTGCAAGACGATCGCCGCGGCCTTCACCAATTCTTGTGGCGCGACGCTTTCCGGCCGAACGGCCGGCGTCTTCGGCCGCATCTGGGACTTGACCCGAACGGGAGGAGCCGTCTCGGTTTTTCTCGCGACACGACCGCGACGGGGTTTCTCCTCGATCTCCATTGAAGGAACCGCGGGCGCCTCGACGCTTTCGATCAGGCTCGGCAAAACCCTGCCGGTCGGCACGTTGAGTGGAGCGATGGGTTCGGCCACAACTGCGCTGCTTCGACCGAAAACGGCGTCGGCCGCCTTCATCGCGCTTTCATAGTTGTCGCCTTGGACGCTCCGGTTCGCGGTGAAAACACCGACATCCAGGAAGGCTGGGGTCGCCTGTTTGTTACCGGCCACATCTATCCTCGGCGAACGCGGCGCCAAGGATTTGGAGGACCGGGGTTTGAATTCGATGACGAAAGGTCGGACGGGACGGCGCACGGAACCTCGACAGTAAACGACGCTTCGGCAGCGTGGGAAATTGTGATGGGCTTACGTTCAGGCGGCGATTTTGACGACGTGGGCGCCGCCCTGAGAGGAATCGTTCGTGACGAGAACCCAGCCGCTTCGCGCTCGAATTCGGCGTCTTGCATTTTCCCGAGAAAGAACGAAACGGAAGGTCCGTTCAGCATTTAACGATTCTGAAAGAAAAAACAACTCTCTTCTGTGCGATCACCTAGGCTGAACTCAGCCAAATGCGCGCGATCGGGCTCGTCGCTTCTTTTTAACGGTCTTTACGCGGCCGCGATAAGAGAACATTCGGAAAACGAAGACCCTCGCGGTCGTGATTTGCGGGCTTTTCGCGCGCCGACATCGAAACCGAATCAATGTTCGTCATAGAATCATCGCTACTCGGAATCATCGCTACTCGGTGGGTCGGCTCCGCGCGAGAAGCGCCAGATGGCCGCAAGCGCGAGCGAACGAGGCCGGATGTTGGACGGCCCGTCCAATCCGGCGCTCGATATCTCTCTCATTAATTTGGCCGTTGCACTTTCAAGGTCTCCAACTCGACATGGGTGAGGCGAAAGAAGCCTCGCCCGCCGGCGCGGGTCGCGAACTTGCCGCCGGCGCGCGCGCAAAGACGTTTGAACCATTCCTCGTTGGTCATTCCGGCGGGACATTCGTCAATATTCAAAATCGTCGTATCAGGCCGAAAGCGCACATGCAGGAGAACGGTCGCGCCGTTAAGGTTGGCGGCGGGCGCTACAATATGTTCCGCGCCCGTTTCGATCCGCGCGACCAGCGAGGGATTTTCTCGGTCAATCGCCACGTCAATGGCTGTGTTCATTTGCATTGCACCCTCCTTCATGGTGAAGCACACGATCGGAGCCGATGGTGATCCAAACCGCCCAGCGCGGACAGCATTCCCTCCGACCGAACGGTTCGATCGCGGCCCCGCCGAGATTGGAGCTGGCGATAATCATCGCCCCAACATCGACGCCGAAACGTGCCAACCGCTATGTGTACGATATACACAACCAAATCATTACGCTTGGAGTTTGGGGTCGGCAAGACGTATTTTGAAAGTGTCTCGCCTAAATTTCAACCATACACTCATGAAATGAGATTGGTAGGGTGGCCGATGTGGAACAAAGACCGTCGATAATCTGTCATCGTTAGATATGTTACTAACATATTTGTGATTTTTGTCACAGTAGCGTGCAGGCGTCGGTCGTGATTATAATGAGCCCGCGGTTTTCGGCTCGCGCACCTTCGCACGCGTGGTTTTCGCATTTGTCTATCGAGCAAAACGATATATGTATTTGTTTTATAAATAAAGAAAGTTAGCGCACGGGAATGGACCGGGGCGCCGCCCGCCGCGCTTTCGCCGCTCGAAAATTCAGCATCGCACAGTGTTGACAGGATTTTCCGCTTGGATGTATCTAACGATATAATCCATATATACGGCGGTGCCGGACTTGTCGGTCGGGCTTGAACCCTTCCGTTCGCCGCGTCCCTTGAAATCTTGTCGATGCGAGCGAAACAATGTGCCTCATCAAGGAAATCGACTACGGAACGCCGGCGTCCACGTCGGAAAAGACGGTGACCTTGACGATTGACGGCAGGGCGGTGAGCGTCCCGGAGGGGACGTCGATCATGCGCGCGGCGATGGAGATCGGCGTCGAGATCCCCAAGCTTTGCGCCACCGACAACATCAAGTCCTTCGGATCGTGCCGCCTGTGCCTCATCGAGATCGAAGGCCGCAACGGCCTTCCCGCCTCCTGCACGACGCCGGTCGCGCCGGGTATTTCCGTGAAAACCTCGACGCCGCGGCTGCATGCGATCCGGCGTGGGATCATGGAGCTTTACATCTCCGACCATCCGCTCGACTGCCTGACCTGCCCGGCCAACGGCGATTGCGAGCTGCAAAAAATGGCGGGCGCGGTCAGCCTGCGCGAAGTGCGATACGGTTATAGCGGCAAGAACCACGTGTTCGCTCGCAACGAGGGCAAGCCAAACGCCGAATGGCTGCCCAAGGACAAGTCGAACCCTTATTTCACCTACGACCCCTCGAAGTGCATCGTCTGCAATCGCTGCGTGCGCGCTTGTTCCGAGGTGCAGGGCACATTCGCGCTGACGATCGAGGGGCGCGGTTTCGACAGCCGCGTCTCGCCGGGGATGGGCGAGGGCTACATGGCGTCGGAATGCGTTTCCTGCGGCGCCTGCGTCCAGGCCTGCCCCACGGCGACGCTGATCGAGAATTCGGTCATCGAGATCGGCCAGCCCGAACATTCGGCGGTCACCACCTGCGCCTATTGCGGCGTCGGCTGCACTTTCAAGGCCGAGATGCGCGGCGAGGAGATCGTGCGCATGGTTCCCTGGAAGGACGGCAAGGCCAATCACGGCCATAGCTGCATCAAGGGCCGCTTCGCCTATGGCTATGCGCTGCACCGCGACCGCATCCTTTCCCCGATGATCCGCGAAAAGATCACCGATCCCTGGCGCGAGGTGAGTTGGGAGGAGGCGATCAATCACGCCGCCTCGGAGTTCAAGCGGATTCAGGCGAAATACGGGCGTCTTTCCGTCGGCGGCATCACTTCGTCGCGCTGCACGATCGAAGAAACCTATCTCGTGCAGAAGCTGATCCGCGGCGGCTTCGGCAATAATAATGTCGACACATGCGCCCGCGTTTGCCATTCGCCGACCGGCTATGGCTTGAGCCAGGCCTTCGGCACGTCGGCCGGCACGCAGGATTTCGACTCGGTGACGGAGGCCGACGTCGTGCTGATCATCGGCTGCAATCCGACCGACGCCCATCCCGTGGTCGGCTCGCAGATCAAGAAGCGGCTGCGCGAAGGCGCCAAGCTCATCGTCGTCGATCCGCGTCGCACGGAGCTGGTGCGCTCGCCGCATATCGAGGCGGCCTTTCATCTGCCCCTGCGCCCGGGAACCAATGTCGCCATCGTCACGGCGCTGGCGCATGTGATCGTCACGGAAGGTCTGGCCAACGAAAAATTCGTGCGCGAACGCTGCGACTTCGACGAATATCAGGATTGGGCGGGCTTCGTTTCGGAGGAACGCAACAGTCCCGAAGAAACCGAGAAATACACCGGCGTTCCCGCCCATCTGGTGCGCGGCGCGGCGCGGCTTTACGCGACGGGCGGCAACGCGACGATTTATTACGGCCTCGGCGTCACCGAACACAGCCAGGGCTCGACGACCGTCATGGCCATCGCCAATCTCGCGATGGCGACCGGCAATCTCGGGCGGCGCGGCGTCGGCGTCAATCCGCTGCGCGGGCAGAACAATGTGCAGGGCTCCTGCGACATGGGCTCCTTCCCGCACGAATTCCCCGGCTATCGCCATGTCGCGACCGACGACGTGCGCGCGGCTTTCGAGAAGGAATGGGGCGTTCCGCTCGATGGCGAACCGGGCCTGCGCATCCCCAATATGTTCGACGCCGCGATCGACGGCGTGTTCAAGGGTCTCTATGTGCAGGGCGAGGACATCTTGCAATCCGACCCGGACATCAAGCATGTGTCGGCCGGGCTCGGCGCGATGGAATGCGTCGTCGTGCAAGACCTCTTCCATAACGAAACGGCCAATTACGCGCATGTGCTGCTGCCGGGCGCGAGCTTTCTCGAAAAGGACGGCTGTTTCATCAACGCCGAGCGGCGCATCCAGCGCGTGCGGCGCGTCATGAGCCCCAAGGCGAAATACGCCGACTGGGAGGCGACGCAGCTCCTCGCCAATGCGATCGGCTGCGATTGGAAATACACGCACCCCGGCCAAATCCTGGACGAGATCGCGCGCATGACGCCGGCGTTCAAGAATGTGTCCTACGCGCGGCTCGAAGAGGTCGGCTCCGTGCAATGGCCATGCAACGACGCCGCCCCCGAGGGCATGCCGATCATGCACATCGAAGGTTTCGCGCGGGGCAAGGGCAAATTCGTCATCACCGAATATATTCCGACCGAGGAGCGTAGCGGACCGCGATTCCCGCTCCTGCTCACCACGGGCCGAGTACTCTCGCAATATAACGTCGGCGCGCAGACCCGCCGCACCGAAAACAGCCAGTGGCATCCGGAAGACGTGCTGGAAATCAATCCGCAGGACGCCGAAATGCGCGGCGTGCGCGAGGATGATTGGGTGCGCGTGCAAAGCCGCGCGGGCGATACAACGCTGCGCGCGAGGATCACCGACCGCGTCGCGCCCGGCGTCGTCTACACCACCTTCCACCATCCGCTGTGTCAGGTGAATGTGGTCACGACGGACAACTCCGACTGGGCGACCAATTGTCCGGAATATAAGGTGACGGCCGTGCAAGTGTCGCCGTCCAACGGCCCGACCGAGTGGCAGGAGCGATACCGGATCATGGGGGAAAACAGCCGGCGCGTGACGACAGCCAGCGAGGCGGGTTGAGGAGAGGTTCAATCCGCTTCCTCGGCGTCCGATGGGAGGCATACGGGCGGCGACTACCGTCAACCCCGGCGCTCGCGACGATGCGGTCAGGCCCGGACGCTGGTCGAAAATTGGCGCATCTACCCTGAAAATAAGTGACTTACGAAATATAGGTGAGCATTTTTCAACCAGCCCAGAGCCCTCCGGAAGCGCCGCGGCCGAACAAGGAAGCCTTGCCCTCGTCGATCTTCTGATCGCGAATTCGAGCAAGTCGACGCGCCTGCCACGATCGCGCCGGCCAACGGAAGCGCGAGGATCGCTTTGACCTTCGTCCTCCTCCCGCGTAGAACAAGTCGACCGAATTCATGTCGCGACGACGGGCGGCCCCTCATCCGCCGGCAACTCCAGGATAATCAAGGGAACAACAGGAAATGCGCGTTTATTACGACCGGGACGCCGACCTTAATCTGATCAAGGGCAAGAACGTCGCCATTATCGGCTATGGCAGCCAGGGCTTCGCCCACGCCTTGAATCTCAAGGAAAGCGGCGTTCCGAACGTGGCGGTGGCGCTGCGCAAGGGCTCGACCTCCGCCGCCAAGGCGGAAGGCGCCGGACTGAAAGTCCTGGAGGTGGCCGAGGCCGCCAAATGGGCCGATGTCGTCATGATGCTGACGCCCGACGAATTGCAGGGCGAAATCTACGCGAATGACCTTGCTCCCAATCTCAAGCAGGGCGCGGCCCTGCTGTTCGCCCACGGCCTCAACATTCATTTCAACCTGATCGAGCCGCGTAAGGATCTCGACGTGGCGATGGTCGCGCCCAAGGGCCCCGGCCACACGGTGCGCGGCGAATATCTGAAGGGCGGCGGCGTTCCCTGCCTGATCGCCGTGCATCAGAACGCCTCGGGCAACGCCCATGAACTCGGCCTTTCCTACGCCAGCGCCATCGGCGGCGGCCGCGCGGGCATTATCGAGACGACGTTCCGCGAGGAATGCGAGACCGATCTGTTCGGCGAGCAGGTCGTGCTCTGCGGCGGCCTGGTCGAACTGATCCGCGCCGGTTTCGAGACGCTGACGGAGGCCGGTTACGCGCCGGAGATGGCCTATTTCGAGTGTTTGCACGAGGTCAAGCTGATCGTCGACCTCATCTACGAGGGCGGCATCGCCAATATGAATTACTCGGTGTCCAACACCGCTGAATATGGCGAATATGTCACGGGACCGCGCATCATCACACCCGCCGCGAAAGCGGAGATGAAGCGGGTGCTCGAGGATATTCAATCAGGTAAATTCACCCGCGACTGGATGCTCGAGAACAAGGTCAATCAAACTTCGTTCAAGGCGACGCGCGCGCGCAACAACGCCCATCCGATAGAAGAAGTCGGGGCGCGGTTGCGCGGCATGATGCCCTGGATCGGCAAGAATAAGCTTGTCGACAAGGATCGCAATTAGCGCATAATGCGCGCTAACCCCTTTGGCTGTCGACTTATTGTCGAAAGTCAAAGGGGGAGCGGATTTAGAGGCTCGACGTCGGCGCCTTTTGGTCGCCGCGGCGCAGTGGGATGGCCGTCATGGACGGAGCGACGGAACCACCAAATCGATTGACCGGCGGCGAAATACGCCGTCGATTGGAAGAAATCACGACGTTTCGCCTGACCGGTCAACTAGACCGGATGGTGGCGCATTTCTCTCCAGACGTTATCGTTCATTACAATTGCACCCAGGTCGGCCTCTTCAGTCCTGGCGTTTTTCGGGGCCGAGCCGCGTTTCTGGCGAATATGCGGCTCACGGAAGAGAACTACGAGGCGCTCGAAGGCGAAATCATCGATATACTGGTCGAGAATCGCAATGCGGCGCTGCGATGGCGCACTTGCTGGCGCCATCGCGGGACAGGCGGCATTTATACCGTGGACATGGCCTATTTCCTGAAATGGCGTGGGGACACCGTAGCCGAGCTGCACGAATTTCTGGATTATCCGGGTCCGCCGATGATTGGACGCGAAAAGCTCTTCAGCTACGAGGATATGTTGCGCCCCCGCGCGCCGGGACTGGACCGCGGGGAAATCGTCAGGCGCGTCAATGAACTGGCCAATTTCGTACCGTCGCAGGGGCCGGACATAGGGCTGGTGCGCAAATATTATTCGCCGGACATCGTTTGCGAATTCGTTGGCCACAGGGCGCGCATTCCGTACGCCGGCCGGCACGTGGGCGTCGACGCCGTGATCAATATCGTGCGCGGCATCAACGTCGATTTCGAACAACTCCACAACGCGCTCTCCGACATTCTCGTCGACGGCGGACGGCTCGCCTGCCGTCGCACGGTCCACTGGCGTCATCGCGGCACGGGCCGGCGGGGCTTGGTCGAACTCGCGGAATTCGTCACATTCGAGGATGGATTGATCGTCGAGCTCTTCGAATATCGCGACAGTGTCACGATCCTCGAAATGCAGGGCGAGTTGGAAGCCTGGTGAAGGAGCCATTGCGCTTTCATACGCTCGACGTCTTCACGCACAGCAAATTCGCCGGCAAGCCGCTGGTCGTGTTCGAAAACGCGGACGGCCTCGCGCGCGGCGAGATGGCCGCCGTGGCGCGGGAGTTCAACCTCCCGGCGGCTTTCGCATGCGCGTCGCGCGACCCCGTGAACAGCGCCCGCATCCGTGTTTTCACGCCCCGGGGAGAAGAGCGCTCCTTCAGCGCGCAGGCCGTGATCGGCGCCGCCGTTTCGCTCGCGCGGTCCAGGGCCGGCGAGATATTGGGGCGCCGCGAGGTGGTGGTCGTGCTGGAGATCGCGGACGAAATATTTTCCTGCGAAGTGATCAAAAGCAAAAGCGGCGTCTGCTATGCGCAATTCGCGTTGAACCGCGCGGCGCGACAGGACGGCGAGGCGCCGGACCTCGAGGCGTTGGCCGCCGCGCTGGCGCTGGCGCCGGAGGAGATCGGCTTCGGGGCTCACGCGCCGCGCATTTATAGCGCGCTCGCGCCGTTTGTCTTCGTTCCCGTCGGCTCGCGCGCCGCGCTCGAGCGCGCCAGTC
>JBAWEN010000009.1:0-6248 GCA_049591215.1 Methylocystis sp.
TTCGCGCGATGCACAAGCGTTGCTGCTGCCCACCCGAAAGCCCCAACCCGCTCATGTGCAATTTGTCCTTCACCTCTTCCCACAGCGCGGCGCCGCGCAGCGCCTCCTCGACGCGCGCATCGAGCGCCGACTTGGAGAGTTTTTCGTAAAGGCGGATGCCGAAGGCGATGTTCTCGTAAATCGACATCGGGAACGGCGTCGGCTTTTGGAACACCATGCCAACGCGCGAGCGAAGGAGATTAACGTCCACGCGGGGGTCGAGAATATTCTCGCCGTCGAGCATCACCTCGCCCTCGGCGCGCTGCTTGGGATAGAGATCGTACATCCGGTTAAGCACGCGCAACAAAGTCGACTTGCCGCAACCCGAGGGACCGATGAACGCCGTCACCTTATTGGTGTGCAACCCGATCGTCACGCTCTTCAAGGCGCGCTGGTCGCCGTAGAAGAAATCGAGATCGCGCACCGACACCTTGGTCGAAAGTTCGGGTTTGACAACCGGCATGACGGTCATTTGGAAGTCCTCTGGCGGCTGAGCGTCCTGGCGGCGATCGATAGAACGAGCACGGTGATGGTGACGAGCAGCGCGCCCGTCCATGCGAGTTGCTGCCAATCCTTGTAGGGCGACAGCGCGAATTGAAAGATCACGACCGGCAGACTCGCCATCGGCGCGTTGAGGTTGAGGCTCCAAAACTGATTGTTCAGCGAGGTGAACAACAGCGGCGCCGTCTCGCCGGACACGCGCGCGACCGCCAGAAGCACGCCGGTCACGAGACCGGACTTGGCGGCGCGGTAAGCGACGCGCTGAATGACATAGGAGCGCGGCAGCCCAAGCGCCGTCGCCGCTTCGCGCAACGACCCCGGCACCAGCAGCAGCATGTCCTCGGTGGTGCGCAACACGACGGGGATCACCAATATGGCCAACGCCACCGAACCGGAAATCGCCGAGAAGTGGCCCATGCGCGCCACCAGCAACTCATACACGAACAGGCCGATGACGATCGACGGCGCGCTCAGCAGAATATCGTTGATGAAGCGGATGACGACGGTCAGCCTCGAATAGCGTCCGTATTCCGCCATGTAAGTGCCGGCCAGCATGCCAAGCGGCGCGCCGACCGCGACGCCGATGACGCTCATGATCAGCGAGCCCGCCATTGCGTTGAGCAGGCCCCCGGCGGCCCCAGGGGGCGGCGTCATTTGCGTGAACACGTCCAGCGACAAGCCTTTGCCCCCCTCATAGACCAGGGCGCCAAGGATCATCACCAGCCAGGACAGGCCGAAGGCGGCGGCCGCCCAGCACAGCGCGGCGGCGAGGATGTTGTTGCGGCGACGCGAGCCGTAGAGCGACATGGTCAGGCTCCCGCCTTTTGCTCGATGCGCATCAGCAGCAGGCGCGCGCAGGCGAGAACAACGAAAGTGATGACGAACAGGATCAATCCCAGCTCGATCAGCGACGACGTGTAGACATCGCCGACCGCCTCGGTGAATTCATTGGCGATGGTGGCCGAGATCGTCGTGCCCGGCGCGATCAGCGAGCCGGAAATCTTGTGCGCGTTGCCGATGACGAAGGTCACCGCCATGGTCTCGCCTAGCGCGCGTCCAAGCCCCAGCATCACGCCGCCGATAACCCCGACGCGCGTATAGGGGATCACGACATAGCGCACGACCTCCCAGGTCGTGCAGCCAATGCCCGACGCCGCCTCCTTGAGTACCGGCGGGACCGTCTCGAATACGTCGCGCGAGATGGAGGCGACGAAGGGCAGCACCATCACGCCAAGGATGAGCCCCGCCGTCAGCACGCCGATGCCATAAGGCGGGCCGGCGAACAGCGTCGACAGCACGGGCGTGTCGGCGAAGGTCGAAATCAGCGCCGGTTGAACATATTGCTGCAGGAACGGGGCGAGCACGAAGAGGCCCCAAATGCCGTAGATAATGGAAGGGATGCCGGCCAGCAGCTCGATCGCCATGCCGATCGGCCGGCGCAGCGGCGGCGGGCACAGCTCGGTCAGAAACACCGCGACCCCAAGTCCCACCGGAACGGCCACCAGCATGGCGATCAGCGATGTGGTCACGGTCCCGTAAATCGGCGCCATGGCGCCGAAATTATCGGTGACGGGATTCCAGGATTGCGAGCCAAGAAAACCGAAGCCGAAGGCGCGGATCGCCGGCAGGGAGCCCTGAAGCAGCGAAACAATCACGCCGCCCAATAGCAGCAGCACGAGAACGGCGGCGGACAGCGTCAGTTTGTGAAAGAGCCTGTCGGCCAGGCCAAGCTTTCCGAGCGCCTGCCGTCGATCAACCTCGACGGTCTTCGCTCGCTCGCCGCTCAACGCAATATCTGACACGTGTTTTTCCTTGGCGAGGTTGTCGACGCCGGGGTCTTCGAAGGTCTGTTCGGTCAAGGCCATTTCCCCGCGACGCCCCGCCGCGCGACGCCATTCGCCCAGCGGGAAAGGGAAGCCTGGCGGTCGCCGCGTCGCGGCCGCCAGGCAGATCGATCCATTTGGTCCAAGCCGGACGCCAAAATCAATTGGCGAGCGGCTTGCCGTCCGAGTCCTTCACATTGGCGGCCCAGCTCTTCTTGATCAACGCGACCAGAGGCTCGGGCAGCGGGATGTAATCCAGCTCCTCGGCCGCTTTGGCGCCCTTGGCGAAGGCCCAGCCGAAGAATTTCAGCGCCTCGGCCGTCGAGGCGGCGTCCTGCGGCTGTTTGGGCAGCAGGATGAAGGTCGCGGCGGTGATCGGCCAGGATTTGGCGCCCGGTTCGTCCGTCAGGATTTGGTAAAAGCCCGGCGACTTGGCCCAATCGGCGTTGGCGGCGGCGGCCTGGAAGCTCTCGGATGTCGGCGGGACCACCTTGCCGTCCTTGTTGAGCATCTTGACGAAATTCATCTTGTTCTGCTTGGCGTACGCGTATTCGACATAGCCGATCGCGCCCTTGGTGTTGGCGACGGTGCTGGCGACGCCCTCATTGCCCTTGGCGCCGAGGCCGACCGGCCACTCGACCGCGGAGCTTTCGCCAACCTTGGCCTTCCAATCCGCGGAAACCTTGGAAAGATAGTTGGTGAAGTTGAAGGTGGTGCCGGAGCCGTCCGAACGATGCGCGACGGCGATCGCCTGAGCGGTGAGCTTCGCCTTGGGGTTCAGCTTCTTGATGGCCGGATCATCCCAGCTCTTGATCTCGCCCAGAAAAATTTTCGCCAATACATTGCCGTCGAGCGCGAGTTCGCCAGGCGCCACGCCGTCGAGATTGACCACCGGCACGATGGCGCCGATCACCTGCGGCCATTGGGTGAGCCCCGCGGCCTCGAGCTCCTCGGGCTTCAGTGGCTGATCGGAAGCGCCGAAGGTCACCGTGCGCGCCTTGACCTGCTTGATGCCGCCGCCGGAGCCAATCGACTGATAGTTAAGACTGGAGCCGGTTTCCTTCTTGTACATATCCGCCCATTTCGCGTAGATCGGATAGGGGAAGGTGGCCCCGGCGCCCGAAATGTCCACGGCGAAGGCGACACTGGCCGTCAGGGCGACGCTCGCGGCGGCGATGGCGGCGCGTTTCAAAATCTTGGAGATCATGGGCTTTGGACTCTTTTTTGGATCGAGAACGAGACAGCGCGACCCCACGGTCGTTTCGCTGATCTAAACATAGGCGGCGGCCATCAGCCTTTTATGACGACTTCATGAAGGTAAGATGACATGGAATCCCCTTGATAAGGCGATGTTACGCGCCGTCCGCGGCGTCGCCTTGCACGGCCGGCAAGATCACCCGGAACATCGCGCCGGCGGAGGGGGAGGAGTCGATGGCCAGTTTGCCGCGATGGCGCAGCACGATATGTTTCACGATGGCGAGTCCGAGGCCCGTGCCGCCCTTGGCGCGGCTCTTTCCGGCATCCACGCGATAAAAGCGTTCCGTCAGGCGGGGGATATGTTCGGGCGCGATGCCCGGGCCGTGATCGCGCACCGTGAAGGCGACAACCGCGCCGAAGCTGCGCAGGGAAACTTCCACCGCGCGTACGGCCTCGCCTTCCGGGCGGCCGTATTTTATCGCGTTCTCGACCAGATTTTCGACCACCCGCGCCAATTCGTCGCGATCGCCGGGCACGATGACGTTCTGCGCGAGATCGACCTCCAGCGTGAGATCGTTTTCCTCGGCCAGCGGCGCCAGCGTGTCGCAGATATGCGCGACCAGCATGGTGAAATCGACGGGCGTGTCCGGACGCAAATGCAGATGCTGCTCGATGCGCGACAGCGACAACAGATCGTCGACCAGCCGGGCCATGCGCTCCGCCTGTTCGCGCATGATGCCGAGGAATCGCTCGCGCGCCTTGGCGTCCTCCCGCGCCGGCCCTTGCAGAGTCTCGACAAAACCGAGCAGCGAGGCCAGCGGCGTGCGCAATTCGTGACTGGCGTTGGCGATGAAGTCGACGCGCATCCGCTCGACGCGGCGCGCCTCGGTGAGATCGCGCAGGCTGATCACCGCCGCCGGCTCAAAGTCTTGAACGCGCAGCGGCGCGACATGCGCCTCGAACCAGCATTCGACCGGAAGCCGCTCGACCCACAGGACTTTTTCGGCGCCGCCGCCCGCCAATACGCGGTCCAGCGCATCGAGCACGTCGGGCGCCCGAAGGCTGCGCGCGAGCGGTTCGCGCAGGCGCAGCGACGGCAAAACGGCGCGCGCCGAAGGATTGGCGGCGACAGCGTGAGCCTCGGCGTCGATGACGAAAATCGCCTCCGGCAACGCGTCGATGATCGCGTGGAGCAGCGTCTCGTTCTGCCAAGGCTTGACGCCCTCGCGCATGCCGCCCAATTCTTCCCGCTCCATCCGTTCCATGATGCGTCAGGCCCCGCCGCCGCGCGCGGCGGTTTTGCGGAAGGCGTCCACCAACCCGCCCCAACGTCCGGCGCCCTCTCGCGAACCCAGCAGGATCAGCGCGAGCGCGAAGGGGATAAGATAATAGATCGCGCGAAACAGCAAAAGCGCGGCCAGCATGGCCTCCTGCGAGGGGGCGGGAACGGCGCCGAGCATCACCGCCTCGAAAACGCCGACGCCGCCCGGCGCATGGCTGATCGCCCCGACCAGCGCCGCGAACACGTAGATCGCGGCGAAGGCTTTGAAATCGAGACCCTGGCTTTCCAACGGGAGCAGCGCGTGGAGCGCCGCGGCCGCGCAGCCAATGTCCAGGACGCCGAGAGCGAGCTGCAAAAGCGCCGTTCGCGCGCCAGGCAGCGCTATGACGCGGCCCCAGAGACGCAAGCTGCGACGGGCGAGCGACGCCCAGACGCAATAAAAGCCGAGTGATCCCAGAATGGCGGCGCCGAGGAGAAAATTCGCCAGCGGCGGCAAATGGTCGATCGCCGCCAGCGGCACGGCGGCGAAAAACAGCCCGAGACCGAGCACGCTCGCCATGCCCAGCCAGAAAGTCAGGCTGACGACGATGGTGATGTTGGCGATCTGCCGCGCCGTCAGCGCGGCGCTGGCATAGATCCAGTAGCGCACCGCCGCGCCGGTGAGCAGCGGAAAGCCGAGGGTGAAGGAGAAGGCGTTGGAGGCGAAGGACGCCAGCGCGACGGCGCCGAGCGGCGCCCGGGCGCCGGCCTGGCGCAGCGCGGCGATGTCGTAGCCGGTCAGCGCGATATAGGAGAGGCAGGTCAAACACAGCGCCTCCAGCAGCGCCGCGCCGCGCGTTTGGGTGATCGCGGCGGCGAGATCGGCGAATCGCAGATGCCCCAGCGCGCGGCCTATGACGATAGCGGCGAGAGCGAACAACACGAGGCTGGCGATCGCGCCGATCAACCAGCCGACGCCCCGCCGCGGGCGGGGCGATTGTTGGACGATGGCCGGAGGGCCTGAACAATCGAGCATTTCGCGCATTTGGGTCACTTTGGCGGCGTCTTCCTCGCGTCAAATCGGCCCCGAGACTTTCGTGCGCGAAACGTGACGGGACGATGACGTTTCGCGCCTTTCTCGCGCAAAAGCGTCGCCTCGCCACCGCGGCGTCAAGACAATCCGTGTACGAACCAGCGCGCCGGCCCGCTTTGCCGCCCCATAACGCCCTCGCGAAAAAGCCAGAAGCGGCGCCCCTCGCTGTCCACGACGTCAAAATAATCGCGCGCGGGCGCATTCATAGCCGCTTCCGGCCATGACGGAGCGATTCGCTCCGGTCCCTCGAAAGCCGCGGTTTCGTGCACGGCGCGGCGCCAGCGAAAACGCAGCGGCGCTCCATCGGACGTAACCGCCACGGCGTCGATCGGCT
>JBAWEN010000010.1:0-12792 GCA_049591215.1 Methylocystis sp.
TCAACCGCTTCTATGCGCTGCACTATCTGTTGCCGTTCATTCTGGTGGCGATTGTCGGGTTGCATGTCTGGGCGCTGCATGTGAGCGGGCAGAACAACCCAACCGGCGTCGAGGTGAAGGACGAGGAAAAGGAGACCGTGCCCTTCACGCCTTACGCCACCTTCAAGGACGCGTTCGGCATCGGCGTCTTTCTGGTGCTCTACGCCTGGCTGACCTTCTTCGCGCCCAATTACCTCGGCCATCCCGACAATTACATCGAAGCCAATCCGCTGGTGACGCCGGCGCACATCGTGCCCGAGTGGTATTTCCTACCCTTCTACGCGATCCTGCGCGCGATCCCGAACAAGCTGCTCGGCGTCATCGCGCTGTTCTCGGCGGTGATTATCCCGGCGGCCTTGCCCTGGCTCGACTTTTCGAAGGTGAAGTCCGCGCGTTATCGGCCCTGGTTCGCCAAGGCGTTCTGGGTCTTCGTCGCGGTTGGCGTCGGCCTTGGCTATCTTGGCTCCCAACCGGCGGAAGGCGGTTTTCTGATCGCGGCGCGGGTGCTGACAGCCTATTATTTCTTCCACTTCCTCGTGCTTTTGCCGCTGCTGGCCAAGTTTGAAATGACCCGGCCGGAGCCGGCGTCAATAGCGGCGTCGGTCGCGGCGGCGCATGCCGTTGTCGAGGATGCGGCCCATGTCTAAGCGGCTTATGCCTAAGTCTTGGCGCGGCAGATCGCGAAGCAAACAAAACGTCGAGAAGCGGGTTTTGCCGATGAGAAGAATGGGTTTTGGCATGATCGCGCTGGCGGCCCTGGCCTTGGCCACGCCGTCGTCGGCGCTCGCCAACGAGGGCGCCAAGCACGAGGAGCGGCCGCGGCATTTCAGCTGGAGTTTCGCTGGATTCTCCGGGCATTACGATCAGGCGCAGCTGCGGCGCGGCTTCAAGATCTATCGGGAAGTCTGTTCGAGCTGCCATTCGATCAAGCTGCTCGCCTTCCGCAATCTCGCGGAACCGGGCGGCCCCGCCTTTCCGGCGGACGAAGTCGAGCAGATCGCCGCCAGCTACAAGATCAAGGACGGCCCCAACACGGCCGGCGACATGTTCGAGCGCCCAGGGCGCCCGAGCGACCGCTTTCCGCCGCCTTTCGCCAATGAGCAGGCGGCGCGCGCGGCGCTGGGCGGCGGCTATCCACCGGATATGTCGGTGCTCGCCAAGGCGCGCGGCTATTCGCGCGGCTTTCCGAGCTTCCTGCTCGACGGACTGCCGGGGCTCGTATACCAGGAAGCGGGCGTCGACTACATCGCCTCGCTACTGCAAGGCTATGAGAACGCGCCCAAGGAAGTCGCGCTTTCCGACGGGCAATACTACAACATCTACATGCCCGGCCGCCGGCTCGGCATGATCCCGCCCTTGTCCGACGGCGCCGTGACCTATGACGACAAAACCCCGCAAACGGTGGAGCAATACGCCCAGGATGTCGCGGCGTTCCTGATGTGGTCCGCGGAGCCGCATCTCGATCAACGCAAAAGCATCGGGCGGGGCGTCGTGGGCTTCCTCATCGTGTTCGCGGGCTTGCTCTATTTCGTGAAGCGCCGCATCTGGGCGTCGGTCCATCATTAGCGAGACGCCTTAGAGCGCTTTCCGTTCGAACGGAATCGTTCGAACGATAAGAAATCGCCCAAAATCAAAACGCTGGAGCAAGCTCTTATCGAAAAAGTCTATCAACTTTTTCGGAGCTTCCTCTAGCGTCGGACAGAATCGCGGCGGGCGGCCGCCGCGCAACCCCAAGGTGCCGCGGTTGCGCGTGCTGATCGTCGACGACCATCCGATCATCGTGGCCGGCTGCGCCGCCATGCTGGCCGGCGAGGGCGACATCGAGGTCTTCGACGCGCGCGACGCCGATGCGGGGCTCGCCGCCTATGTCGCGCATGGTCCCGACGCCGCGGTGGTCGACATCGCTCTGCCCGGCGCCTCCGGTTTCGAGTTGACGCGCCGAATCCTGCGCCACGATCCGCGAGCGCGTGTCGTCGTCTTCAGCATGAACGACGACGCGATCTTCGCCGCCCGCGCCTTCGAGGCCGGCGCCAAGGCCTATGTCACCAAGAACGACGATCCCTACCTCCTGTTGCGCGCGTTGCGCGAGGTGATGGCCGGCGGAATTTTCATACAGCCGAAAATCGCCGACCGTCTCGGCGCGACCGAGAGCGGCGCGAAGAGCCCGCTCGATGCGTTGAGCCCGCGCGAATTGGAGATCTTGCGAATGCTCGGCGAGGGTCTCGGCCTCGCGGAAATCGCCGACGCGACGGGCCTTTCATACAAGACGATCGCCAACTCCTGCGCGCTGATGAAACGCAAGCTGCGGGCGCGCACGTCGTTGGAGCTGGTCCGCATCGCGATGGAGCAAAGGCTGGTGTGAGCGCCGCCTAAAACGGGCTAATCGGAAAATATTTGAGAAATAGCTCTCCGTAGACACCGCGCTGGGCGAGGCGGGCCAGCGCGTAATCGAGCGCGCGACGCAGGGGCGTCGCGCCCTTTTTGACAGCTATGCCGAGGCCGTCCCCGAAGAACTTCGCGTCCACATAGGCGTCGTTGGAAAAGACGCAGCAACCTTCCGCCTCCGCCCCGTTGAGCCAGAACGACATCGACACCGCGTCGCCGAACAGCGCGTTGACGCGCCCGTCCTTGAGCGCGAGCCGCGCCAGCGCGGCGGTCTCGAACGGCGCGGCCCGCGCCTCGGGAAAAAAAGTCTTGAGATAGGCCTCATGACTCGAGCCGGCGACCACCGCGACGAGTTGGTAGTCCAAAGCCTCCGGCGTCGCCGGGCGGAGCACGGTGTTGGCGCGTGTCGCGAAACGTCCGGGCATGATCAAATAGGGCCCGGTGAAATCGACCCGGGCGCGATTCTCGTCATTCATCGCCAGCGCCGCGATGATCGCATCGGCGCTGTTGTCGCCGAGCGCGGGAATGAGCAAATCCCAGCGGCGGCGCTGGATCGTGCAGGTCAGCTCCAGCTCCTCGCAGATCGCGCGCGCGAGATCGACGTTGAAACCGGCGAGCTGACCATCGGCCAGCGCGAAGTTGAACGGGGGATAATCGTCTTCGGTGACGAAGCGCAGCTGGCGCAAGCCGCCAAGATCGGGCTTTTCCGGCCTATGCGCGGGATCCCAGAGGGAGGGCGCGCCGCTCTCCAACGCGCCCGCGGGTCCGGCGAGCGCGAGGCCCAAAGCAACGGTCAACGCGAGCGCAACCCTCACTTACACTCCTGCGCGACACGGGCCAGCGCGTCCGATAGCCCCTTGAGCGAATAGCTGTCGACCGTCGTCGTGCCCTTGGCGGAGGCGGCCTTGACGGAGAGTTTGGAGCCGGTCCTCAGCGCCTCGACGAACTCTTTCTCCTTCGCGGGGTTCTTCACCCAGGCGTTCAAGCCCTTGGTGACGAGTTCGAATTTATCGTCGTCGACGGCGGCGGTCGCCGCCCCGCCGTCCTTGGTGGCGTAGCCAAGGTTGATCGCGACTTCGTTGCGCACGCCTTCGCCGGGGCGGGTGGAGATGAAGACAAAGGCCTGCGTGTCCTTCATCTTGGCTTTCGGCTGGCGCTCCTTGGGCGAACCGAGCGCGTAGCAGGTCTTGTCCTTGCCGGCCGCCGCATAGGCGCCCCAGTCGCCATAGCTCCCGAGCTGTTCGGGCTTGCCCGCGCCCTTCTTGGCGTCCTTTTTCTCGGAGGCGCTCTCCGCGTCGGGTTTGGGCTTGGCTTTGGTCCTGGCCAGGGCGGGCGCGCCGGCGCACAGCAGCGCGGCGCCCGCGAAGGCGAGCAGCGTGGTCCGGAACGCGCCGGGGCGAAAGGGGTTTGACGAGTCGTTGCGCATCATCGCGGAAGTTTAACGCTCGAAGGTTAACCGAACAATAGCCGAGCCGTTGTTCACCCGTCCTTCTTGGCGGCCATCAGATAATTCACGCCGGTGTCCCGGCTTTTGCGCCAGCTTCGCGTGAGCGGCTGGAAGGTCATGCCGGCGCGGTCGATCTCGCGCATTCCGGCGTGGCGCAGCCATCCCGCGAGTTCGTCGGGCCGGACGAATTTGTCGTGGTCGTGCGTGCCGCGCGGCACCCAGCCCAACACATATTCCGCGCCGACGATCGCCAGCGCATAGCTTTTCAGCGTGCGGTCGATCGTCGCGAGGAACAGCAGTCCGCCGGGCTTCACCAGCCGCGCCAGCGTCGCGACGAAGGCCTTTTGTCCCTCGACATGCTCGATCACCTCGAGCGCGGTCACGATGTCGAAGGTCGCGCCGCTCTCGGCGAGCGCCTCGGCGGTGACGTTGCGATAGTCGATGGCGAGCCCTGATTTTTTGGCGTGACGCTTGGCGACTTCGATATTGTTGGGCGCGGGGTCGACGCCCGTCACATCGGCCCCGAGTTCGGCCAATGATTCGGCCAAAATGCCGCCGCCGCAGCCGATGTCGGCGAGGCCGAGCCCTTCGAGCGGCTGAGCCGAAAAACGGTCGCGATGCAGATAGCGCACCGCGAGATCACGGACATAATCGACGCGGATCGGGTTAATCTCGTGAAGAATCCCCATCTTGCCCTTGGCGTCCCACCAGAGATCGCCAAGCCGGTTGAAACGGTCGACGTCAGCCGGATTGACGCTGGCGGAAGAGGGACGGGGAGTTTGGTCGGGCACGGGAACCTCGTTCTTGCGGCGCTTTTTTCGTACGGGATGGGTTATAGCCTGTCCATGCGAAAGCGGAAAACGGCGGGCGCCTTCCTTCTCCCACTTGTGGGACAAAGGAGCGCCCCACCCCACAGATTTCCGCTTTTCGCCCCGATCGGGCTATAACCGCGGCCGCGCGATTCCCGCTTTCCTCCATTCCGGTCACCCATGTCACGTCTGGTCATGAAATTCGGCGGCACCTCGGTCGCCTCTGTCGAGCGCATCAAGAATGTCGTGCGGCACGTCAAGCGCGAGGTCGCGGCGGGTCATGACGTCGCGGTGGTGGTCTCGGCCATGTCGGGCAAGACCAACGAACTCGTCTCCTGGTGCAAGGAGGCTTCGCCTTTGCACGACATGCGCGAATATGACGCCGTGGTCGCCTCGGGCGAACAGGTGACGGCGGGGCTGCTCGCCCTGGCGCTGCAACAAGCGGGCCTTGCCGCGCGCTCCTGGCAGGGCTGGCAGGCGCCCGTGCTGACCGACGACGCCCATGGCTCCGCGCGCATCGTGAGTATCGAGCCCGCCGGCATTCTCGAAGGTTTCGCGCGAGGCGAGGTCGCCGTCGTGGCCGGGTTCCAGGGCGTGCATCGGCCGACCGACCGCATCACCACGCTGGGGCGCGGCGGCTCTGACACCAGCGCGGTGGCGCTGGCGGCGGCGGTCAAAGCCGACCGCTGCGACATATATACCGACGTCGACGGCGTTTACACGACCGACCCGCGCATCGTGCCCAAGGCGCGTCGCATGGACAAAGTGGCCTTCGAGGAGATGCTGGAGATGGCGTCGGCGGGCGCCAAGGTGCTGCAAGTGCGCTCGGTGGAGGTCGCGCTGAAGCACGACGTGCCCACCTATGTGCGCTCCTCCTTCGATGACCCCGACCAACCGGGAAACGGCACGCTGATTTGCAAAGAGGAGGATATCGTGGAAGCCCAGGTCGTCACAGGCATCGCCTTCTCGCGGGACGAGGCGCAGATCACCTTGCGGCGCGTGGCCGACAAGCCGGGCGTGGCGGCGAGCGTGTTCGTGCCGTTGGCCGAGGCCGGCATCAATGTCGATATGATCGTGCAGACGATCTCGCATGACAATATGACCGATATGACCTTCACGGTCGGCGCGGCGGATTACGACCGCGCCCGCGCGCTGCTGGAGAAGACGCGGAGCGACATCGGCTACGCCGCGATCGTCGGCGCGCGGGATGTCGCCAAGGTCTCGGCGATCGGCGTCGGCATGCGCAGCCACGCCGGCGTCGCCGCGCGCGCCTTCCAGGCGCTGTCGCAAAAAGGCATTAATATCCGCGCCATCACCACGTCGGAGATCAAATTCTCGGTGCTGATCGACGCGGCCTACACCGAACTCGCGGTGCGCACGCTGCACACGCTCTACGGCCTCGACAAGGAGGATTGAGCGCGCGCCCGGAGCAGTTTCCCGCGTGGCGCCAAAAAAACTGTGTCCTAACCGTCTCCGACGGCCCGCGGGCGCTTTTTCGAATATCTCGAACATATTAACATCGCTAGGCATGTGGTTGACATTCGAGGCGCCGATGAGTCGTATTTTGCAAAATTTCCTGGAACGGTTCGTTCGACAGGGAAATCTTGAGGTCGAGACTGCCTCGGGCGCTTGCTTTCGGCTCGGCGACGGGACCGGGCCGGCCGCCGCGATAAGCTTCGCCGATTCCGCGGCGGAGTGGCGTCTTCTGCTCGACCCGGAACTCGCCGTCGGCGAACTGTTCATGGATGGCAGGTTGATCGTCACGCGCGGCGCGATTTTCGACGTGCTGACGATAGCGACGCGCAATATCGCGCTCGCCGAGCAGCCGAAATGGCTGGCGGCAATTCAAAAATGGCGTGGCCGGCTGAAACGGTGGGGCCAGCGCAACTGCCCCGAGAGCGCGAGGCGCAACGTCGAGCATCACTACGATATAGATCCGCGAATCTACGATCTCTTTCTCGACTCCGACAGGCTATATTCCTGCGCCTATTTCGAGACGCCGGAGCAGTCGCTGGATGACGGCCAACTCGCCAAGAAGCGCCACATAGCCTCCAAGCTGCGCGTCGAGCCCGGCCACCGCGTTCTCGATATCGGCAGCGGCTGGGGCGGTCTCGCGCTCTATCTCGCGGAGGCCTGCGACGCCCAGGTCACGGGCATAACGCTTTCGCGCGAGCAGATCGCCATCGCGCGCAGGCGGGCGGAAGACGAGGGCCTCACGTCGAAGGCGGCTTTCGCGCTGACGGACTACCGCGACGTGGATCAGATGTTCGACCGCATCGTGTCGGTCGGCATGTTCGAGCATGTCGGGCTTGGCTATTACGACGCCTTTTTCCAATGTGTCGCCAAATTGCTAACGGACGATGGCGTCGCGCTGATTCATACGATTGGCAATACCGGCGCGCCGATGCCGACGGCGCCGTGGATCGTAAAATACATTTTCCCCGGCGGCTACATTCCCAGCCTATCCGAAATCCTGCCGTCGATCGAGCGCGCGGGGCTGATTGTTTCCGACGTGGAAATTCTGCGGCTGCATTACGCCGAGACCTTGCGGCTTTGGCGCGAGCGGTTCATGGCCCGCCGCGTGGAGGCCGCGGCCATATCGGGCGAAAAATTCTGCCGCATGTGGGAGTTTTATCTCTCGCTGTGCGAAGCCGCTTTCCGGGCCGGAATCAACGTGGTGTTCCAGATTCAACTGGTCAAGAAGGTGGACGCGGCCCCGCTCACCCGCGACTACATCGGCGCTCGCGAGGACGTCTTGCGCGCGAAAGAGGCGCGGGAGTTGGAGCCGAGTTGACGGGACATGCGGCGAACGAGAGACGATCCCCTGGGATTCCCGCGAAGTTCATATGGCGATGATGTTATAAGGGTGCGCCTGACACAAAACTCAAAACGAGCGGAGACGAGCCATGCGTTTTCTAATGATCGTTACAATCCCCGTCGAGACCGGCAACGCGGCCGCCAAGGCCGGAAAGCTCGGCGCGGCGATCGGCTCCATTCTGGCGGATTTGAAGCCGGAGGCGGTTTATTTCACTGACCGCGACGGCCAGCGCGCGGGCTATATTATTCTCGATTTGCCCGACGCCTCCCATATCCCGGCGGTCGCGGAGCCTTTTTTCCTCGCCTTCAACGCCAAAGTCGAGATTCACCCGGTGATGATCCCCGCCGATCTCGAAAAGGCGAGCGGCGCGATCGAGCAAGCAGCCAAAAAATACGCCTGATCCGCCGGGGGGGGCGGGAGCGAAACTCTCTTCCCCCGATAGCCTCCGCGCCCGCTTCGCGCTATCATTTCGGCATGAGCGCGCTCCCGCAGCCCAACCTCACCGTGGACGAATTCCTCGCCTGGAGCGAAAGCCAGCCGGGGCGCTATGAACTCGTCGACGGAGTGGTCGTCGCGCAGTCCGCCGAGCGCGCGTCGCATGCGAAGATGAAACTCGCGGTCTGCGTGGTCCTGCGCGACGCCGTAGCTCGGCGCGGCGCGCCCTGCCACGTGCTGCCGGACGGAATGGCCGTCCGCGTGAATCAATCCACGGTCTACGAGCCGGACGCGCTGGTCTATTGCGGCCCCGAACTGCCGCCGGACGCGCTGCTGCTCGAAAACCCGATGATCCTGGTCGAGGTCGCCTCGCCCTCAACCTGGCGCAACGACGTGACGCACAAGCTCAGCGGCTATTTCAGCCTGGCCAGCGTCGTGCATTATCTCATTGTCTATCCGGACGAATCTCTGGTGATCCACCATCGGCGCACCGAGGACGGCAAGATTTTGACGAGCATTTTGCGCGAAGGGGCCGTGACGCTCGATCCGCCGGGGCTGGAGTTCGGGCTTTCCCAGCTTTATGGCGAGCGGGCCTGACGGCGGCGCGCCCAAGATAACTGCGCGCCCAAGACAGCGGCGGCGAGCCGCGGTTGTCATTTCCACGCCGACGTCCCACGTTCATAAAGTGGAGGCCATCGAGTGAAGGGATCAAATCATGTCCAATATCGCGGTCCATAATGGCGCATGGGTTCTCGTTGGCGACGGGCGCAGGGCGCTGTTTCTGTATAATCACGGCGATCCCGACCTATTGGATTTGCGCGTCATCGACGCGCGCGTCGATGTGAATCCGTCCACGCGCGACCAGGGAACGGCCGCGCCGGGGCGACTCGCCGCGCGCCTCGGGCCGCGTAGCGCCGTGGAGACCACCGATTGGCATGAAGTCGAAAAAGAGCATTTCGCCAAGGAGATGGCCGGGCGGATCAACAAGGCGGCCGAGAGCGGCGAGCTGAAGGAAATCGTGATCGTCGCGCCGCCGCGCGTGCTCGGCGAGATCCGCAAGGACCTTTCGGCAAAGGCGCAGGCGAAGGTGAAGGGCGAGCTTGATCGTGATCTCACGCATCATCCGCTGCCCGAAATCGAAAAGGCGCTGGCCCGACAATTCGCGCAGCCGGCTTAAGGGCGGGACGCCGCGGCGAGGCGGGCGTTGCTATAAGCCAAAGCCTCGCCGCATCGACAGAAAGAAACAACTCGCCGCCAGCACGATGAGCACGGAGAGAGTCGCGATCATGCCGCCTGTGCGCAGGGGCAAGATATCCTTGCGCCGCGACATGCCGTAGGCGTGCGCATATCGGCCCAGCGCCAGCACGATTCCGACGCCGTGCAGCAGGCGGGCGTCCAGCGCGAGGCTCTCGGCCAAGCCCATCAGCAACAGCGCGAAGGGGACATATTCCGCGAAATTGGCGTGCACGCGCATGCGGCGCAGCAGTTCCTTGTCGCCGCCGTCGCCAACCGAGACGCGCGCGCTAAATCGCATGAGAATGGTTCGCGCGGCGAGCAGGATATAAAGCGGAACCAGAAGGCTGGCGTAAAAAGCGGTGATCGGCATGGAGGCGTTTTTTCCTTCAAATCGAGCCATCGTTCGAAACGCGCGGGACGCGCCTGGGCAAGGGAAGGCGGTTAACACTTCGTCGTGACGGGCGGAATGTCGCGGGGGGCCTCAGGGCTTGTCCGCGACAAATAGTCCAAAGCTAGCGGCCAGCGCCGCCATGTCGATTTTCTCCTTCTCGGCGTCATCGGGTTTCAGCTCCATTCGAAAGCCTATGCCGCGCAACATATCGATGAAGGCCCGAACGGCCGGGTCGCCTTCCGTCCGCCCGAAGCAATCGGCCGCGCGCCGCACGAGTTCGTCCGCATGGGCGGCGACCGCGGCCCTAAGCTCCGGTTCGTCGCTGGTCGCGAGAGCTATGCCAAGGAAGAATTGCATCCGCCGGCGGTCGAACATCACGCCCGCCAATTCCTCGAAAATCGAAGCCGGACTCTTGGACGCCAGCTTCGTTTTTCCTTTTTTGTCGGCGCGATCATGGGAAGCTTCAAGCAAAGCGGCGAACAGATCCGCCTTGCGCGGAAAGTAATATGTGAGATGCGACTGCCTCAGGCCCGCCGCTTTCGCGACCTTGGGCTGGGTCAGAGCCATGATCCCCTGCGCTTCGGCGATGTCCAGCGCGGCGTCCAGAATGCGCTGTCGAACATTATTGTCGGTTGTCAAATTCTGGATTTCCTTGCGCGGCCCGCGCGGGCTTCCGTCTCCATACCAAAAATGCCGCCCGCCAACCACGCGGCGACCTCGGCGGGGCCGGCTTCGTTCCGCCATCGACCGGCTCGGGCTTGCCAACGCCGAATTGGTAATCTACCAATACGCCGGCGGGCGCCGCGGAGCAAGGCGGGTCATCGTCCCAATGCGAGAGGCGAAAATGAAAAACGGCGCGGCGCTTATCCTTTTGGCCGTGGTGGCGGCGGCTTGGGCGACAGGGGGCGTCGCGGGGAGTGGCGACGACGCGGATAATCGCGCGGTGCGCCAGCTTTTGATGAACATGTTCGACAAGCCCGAGGCGCCGCTCGGCGTCGAAGCCGTCGTCGTGGAACAAGACGCGGCGATCGCCGACTGGAGTCAGGGCGAACTCGGCGGGCGCGCTCTATTGCGGCGCAAGGACGGAGTCTGGTCCGTCGCCCTATGCGCGGGAGATGCGCTCAAATCGAGCGTCAGTCTCGAAAAGCTGGGCATCGTGAGGCCCGTCGCGGACGCGCTCGCCACCAAGTTGTCGGGAGCGGAAGGCGGTTTTTCCCCGGCTGTCCTCGATAAATTCTCTCGCTTCGACGGCGTGGTCGCCGTCGACCCGGCCGGGGGGCATTCCTCGGTCGATCCACACCATCGGCCCGTTCCCTGAACGCGGTCGAAGCGCCGCGCCCCCGCCTGTCGCTTCGTCTCGCCGCCCGCTTCCACGCGGGCGAACGACCCGGCTCTCGCGTCCTTCCGGTTCGGATTGAACCGGAAGGACGCCAGATTCCTCTATTTTGTCGTGCTTTCCGGGGCAAAACCGGCGTCCACTTTTGCCGAAAGCACGAAAGCGTCTCTCGGCGATTGTGTCCCCGGCGCAACAGTCGTCAAAAAAGACTCATGGAGCGGATCGGCTCCGATGAATCGGCCTTGCGGGCCAAGATTTGGTCGTTTACCAACTAAGAAACGCGAATCGCCCTCGGGGCGCCGCATGTCGCTTTCAATTTCCTTGGCGGGACCAGTCACCCCATGACGGCGCGAGCAGCAAAGATCGGAACGCGCGCCGCGCCAGGCTTCTTCGCGCGATTGGCTTACCGTGTCGCCTTTGTCGCGGCGTTAGTCTTCGCGCAGACGCTTTTCGGCGGCCACAACCAAATTCGCCTTTCCGCCACGAGCGTCGAAGCTGGAATCGGATCGCATGATTGCGCTTCGCAAAATGGCGACAACGCGCCCGCGCCCGATCATCGCAAGGCGACGCATTGCTGCGTGCTTTGTTCTTCGTCCGCGATGCGGGACGGCTCGCCGCAACAAATGATCGCGTCGTCGCCCGAAATATACAGTCCGCCGCCAATTCGCGCCGACGGTCCGGGTTTCCGCGCCCTGGACGCCGAGCCGAGCGACCCTCCGGGCTGGAAGAGTTCCTGGTCTTCGCGCGCGCCGCCGTTGTTCTCCTGATCGACCTCGCTCGGCCGCATGGCCGCCATGGTTCATCGCGCGGGCTCGCTCCGCCGCATCAGGAAGATTCAAATGTATCGCAATCGGCTCATGCTCAGCGTCAGCTTCGGCGCTCTTGTTTTCGCTCTGGCCCTCCCTTGCGCGAGCGCGCAGGAAACGCTTCCAGCCATCAATATTGGCGCGGAGACGCCGGCCGGCGACGCGGTTCCGCCATCGTCAAGCACCCCCGCGGCGCCGGGGGAGGGGGCGGGTTCGCTCACGGTTCCGTCCGTCGCCAAGCAGAGGCAGGAGACGCTTAGCAATGTCGGCTCCGTCGCCTTCGTGGACACGTCCACGCCGGAATATCAAACCCGCCACATCGACGATCTGCACGACGCCCTCAAGGATGTGCCGGGCGTCTATAGCGAGAGCCGTTACGGCCAGGAGTTGCGCCTCTCGGTGCGCGGTTCGAATGTGACGCGCGACTATCACTTGCGCGGCGTCGAGCTTCTGCAGGATGGCATCCCAATAAACTACGCCGACGGCGGCGGCGACTTCTACCAGATCGACCCGCGCTACTATCGCGCGATCGAAGTGCTGAAGGGCGGCAACGCGCTGAGCGCCGGTTCGTCAATGCTTGGCGGCGCGATCAATTTCATCTCGCCGACCGCCTATACCGCGCTTTCGCCCAATTATCTCGCGATTGACGGCGGCAGCTTCGGCGCGGCGCGCGGTCAGGCGCAAATGTCGCGCGTCATCGGCGATTTCGATTTCCTGATCAATGGCACCTTCAGCCACGCCGACAACTTCCGTGAGCATTCCGGGTCGGACTACACGCAAATCAATGGCAATTTCGGCTATCGCTTCTCGCCGAACGTCGAAACGCGCTTTTACTTTGGCGTTTACGACACCTGGCAGCAATTGCCGGGAACGCTGACGCTGAGCGACACGCTCAACAATCCGCAACTCTCGACGACGCCCTTCATCGCGGGCTATGGAAGCAACGGCTTCGGCGCCAATCAGTCCCGCGAGGTCAAGAACGAGCGCATCTCCAACAGGACCACGATCGTCACCGATTTGGGCCGCCTGGACCTCGATAGCTGGTACGTTCACAACTACCTCTATCACCCGGTTTTCGTCGTCATCGAAC
>JBAWEN010000011.1:0-6416 GCA_049591215.1 Methylocystis sp.
CTGCGCAGCGCGTCGCGCGCGGCATGCGGCTTTTGGGCCGCGCGGTCGGCGCTCCGGCGCCCGCCGCCATGTTGCATGATGCTTTCGAGCGAGATGCCGCGCTCAGCCATGCGCGTCGCTATGCCCGCGAAGGCGCCGGGAACGTCGGGCACGGAAAGGCGGATGTAATAGCCGCCCTCATGGTGGCGCGTCGGCGCGCGGCGGAGTTGGCCGAGCGCGGCGGTGGGCACGCCGAACGGCGCGGAGCGCACGCCCTTGGCGATGTCGGCGATGTCGGCGACGACGGCGGAAGCGGTCGCCTCGCCGCCGGCGCCGGGGCCAACCAGGGTGAGTTCGTGCACGGCGTCCGCGTCGATGGTGACGGCGTTTAGCACGCCCATGACCTCGGCGATGGGGGTGGTCTTGCGCACCATGGTCGGATGCACGCGCTGTTCGACGCCCTCAGGGGTTCGCTGCGCGACGCCCAGCAGCTTGATGCGAAAGCCGAGTTCGCCGGCCGCCGCTATGTCGGCGAGCGACACTCGCTCTATGCCTTCGATCTCGATCGCCTCGGGCGCGATGCGCACGCCGAACGCCAGCGAGGTGAGAATCGAGAGCTTATGCGCGGTGTCGAAGCCGCCGATGTCGAAGGTCGGATCGGCTTCGGCGTAACCGAGCTTCTGCGCCTCGGCGAGGCATTGCTCGAACGACAATTGCTCGCGCTCCATGCGCGAGAGGATGTAATTGCAGGTGCCGTTGAGGATGCCGTAAACGCGCTCGATCGAATTGCCGGCGAGGCCCTCGCGCAGCGTCTTGACGATAGGAATGCCGCCGGCGACCGACGCCTCGAAGGCGAGCGCGACATGTTTTTCCTCGGCCAGCGCGGCGAGTTCGAGGCCATGCGCGGCGAGCAGCGCCTTATTGGCGGTGACCACGGATTTGCCATGCGCCAGCGCCGTCTCGACGCTGATCCGCGCCGGCCCCTCGGCGCCGCCGATCAACTCCACGAACAGGTCGATCTTGGGCGAGGCGGCGAGCGCGACCGGATCGGCGAAAAATTCGCAGCCGGCCAGGTCAGCGTCGCGCTCCTTGCCGGGGTCGCGCGCCGAGACCGCCGTGACGACGATTTTCCGCCCCGTGCGCGAGGCCAACGCGTCCGCCTGGCGGGCCAGCAATCGTGTGACGGCCGCGCCAACCGTTCCAACCCCGGCGACGCCGACGCGCAAACTATCGGACATGGCGACCTTTCGTGAAGAAAACGGGCACTCGCGCCGGGACCGGCTCAGCCTTTTAGGACTTGTGCCCGATTCCGCCCGAAGGATCAAGAATCACGCGCGAACACCCGGCGCGGCGTGACGCGCGAGGGTTGGTCGCGCCAATCCATGGCGTGAAACGTCGACTTGGCCGCCCGCGCGCCTTGCTTTCGGGCAAACGCGGCTTAGTTTCAAGCCAATGGCGCGGCCTGGCTTGCGTCATTCCTTTGGCGCCTTGCGGGCGGCGGGGGCGTGAGGAAGAAAACAATGGAGGGCTGACATGCGCAATTTATTGAATTTGCGACGAAAGAGAGCGGCGCGAGCGCTGTGCGGGGCGTTTCTGTTGGCGGCGGCCGCTCCCGGCGTCGCCTCCGCGGACGAGAGGGCTGGCGCGCTGCAATGCCACCTTTCCGGCAATAACATCACGGTTATCGTCGAAAATCAGACGTTGGACTGCGTTTTTCAAGGCAACGACGAAACCGCGGCTCCCGCGCATTACGTTGGCACGCTGACCAAGCTCGGAGCCAATCTGACCATCAACGGCCCCGGCGACATCGTTTGGCTGGTCGCGGCGGCGACCGGACATGTGGGGCCGGGCGCGCTCGCGGGCGATTACGTCGGTCCCGAAACCACGGTCAAGGCTGGCGTGGGCGGAGGCGGCGCCTTGCTGGTCGGCGGCTCCGACAACACGGTTTCCTTGCAGCCTTTGGAAGTCGAGGGCGGCCCGGGCGTTGGCCTCACCGCCGGGATCGAGCGTCTGACGCTCGCTTATGTTCCCGATCAGCCGCCGCCGCCCTTCAGGCGCCGTCATCTCATCACGAAGTAAACGGTTCGCATCGGCGCGGGCGCGGCGGCTCGGCCGTCTCCCGCGGCGTGTTTTGGCGCGCTAACGGTCGAAATCCCTGAGAGGGCGTGATTGGCGCGGCTATGCGACGACGCCGCTCGTTTCCACGATATTGAGTCCCGCGAAAAAAGTTCCCTTCTGTGACGCTTGCTCGGATAACGCCCACCAATTGTCCGTGTCTTCCAGCGTGATCATGTCCGCGGCCGCGCACTGGTCTTTGACTTTCCGAAGATCAAAGATGACATTGGCGTCTTCCAGCTTGTTGGTCCAGAAAGCGTGCACGTGGGAGTGAAGATGTTCGACCCCGCATTCATTCATCAGCGACGCCAGCTCTCGCCCGATGAAGGGATTGCGGATGGAACGGCGGAATAAACCCGCGATTTTCCCGCTGTCATCAAACTCGCCATTGAACAGGACAAAGGTTTCCCAATCAGGTTCGCAAGCGACAATGCGACCGCCGATCTTGGTGACGCGGGCTATATCTTTCAGGACGGCGGCAGGCGTTTCCATATGTTGCAGCGACCGATCAATGCGCGCGGCGTCGACCGCGCCATCGCCCAAGGGAAGCCGCTGGCCATCTCCCGGCAGGAACCGAATGTTTGGCAAGGATGCCGCTCGCGCCTTCGCAATGGCGAGGAAGCTCTCACTCTTATCGACGCCAATAAAATTCGTTGCTGGATAATGACTGGCGAGATGGATCAGGTCCGAGCCCGTTCCGCAAGCAACATCCAGGACGACCTGCTCTGGTTCGATTTTCAGCGTTTGCCATGAATGAGATTTATACGCCTTGAAGAATGGAAGTTCGTTCATAAAATCTAGACAGCGGACAAGCTTGCTGAACAACTCGCTATCTGCGTTACGAAATCCGCTGCCGATGTTTTCGGTCATCAGTTTTTAGTCCGTTCATTCAGAAGAAAGCTGAGCTGATCGTCCCCGCTCAGAGCCCGAAACAGGGCACCAAGCGTCAAATTTCAACCGCTAGATCGGCGCGGCGAAATCCAGCACCCGGTCGCTCGGAAAATCGTAAAGCCTGCCGCTCTCGCGCCATTCCGGCGCGCAGAGCGGTATCGCTTTTTCCGCGAATTCCTCGGGCGCTCGAAGCGTCGCGGGGTCTTCGCCGGGCATCGCCAAGGCGCGCATGCGGGTTCGCAGCGGGCCGGGGTTAGCGAGCATAACTTTGATAGAACTGGTGTTTTCGGTTTCCGCCGCATAGGTTCGGGCGATCGCTTCCAGCGCGGCTTTCGAGATCGCGTAGGGGCCCCAATAGGGTTTCATGCGCGCGCGGTGCGCCGCGCCCGAGGTGATGAACAGGGCGCGTCCGGCGCTCGAGGCCCGCAGCAGCGGGTCCAGCGAGCGGATCAACCGCCAATTGGCGGTGACGTTGACCGCCATCACCTTGTTCCAGTCCTTCGGATCGGCATGGGCCAGCGGCGTGAGCGGTCCCAGAATGCCGCCGTTGCCAACGAGAACGTCGAGCCGGCCGAAACGCTCGAACAGAGCGGCGCCGAGCCGGTCGAGCGCGTCGAAGTCGGCGAGGTCGCAGGGGACCAGCGTCGCCTGGCCGCCCATCGCGCCGATCTCGTCGTCGAGTTCGTCGAGCGCGCCCTGCGTGCGGGCCAGCGCCACGACATGCGCGCCTCGCCGCGCGAGGCCGAGCGCCAGGGCGCGCCCGATCCCGCGCGAGGCTCCCGTAACGAGCGCGATGCGGGCGGAGGGGAAGGTCATGCGGTCACGAAATCCGGAAAGCCATCTCAGCTCGCTTCCGCCAGCAGCGACAGCTGCGCGCGGTTCTCCGCCCCAAGGTCGGTAAGGGCCGTCGGATAATCGCCGGTGAAGCAATGGTCGGTGAACTGCGGCGCCCGGTTATTGCGCCCGGGCTCGCCCATCGCGCGATAAATGCCGTCGATCGACAGGAAGGCGAGCGAGTCGGAGCCGATCCAGGCGCGCATTTCCTCGAGACTATGCGTCGCGGCGAGCAGCTTGTCCTTTTGCGGGGTGTCGATGCCGTAATAATCGGGATGGGTGATCGGCGGCGAAGAGATCAGGAAATGCACCTTCGTCGCGCCGGCGTCGCGCATCATCTGCACGATCTTCACCGAGGTGGTCCCGCGCACGATGGAGTCGTCGATCAGAATGACTCGCTTGCCTTCGACGACCGAGCGGTTGGCGCTGTGCTTCAGGCGCACGCCGATCTCGCGCACGGATTGCGTCGGCTGGATGAAGGTTCTGCCGACATAATGGTTGCGGATGATTCCGAGTTCGAACGGAATGCCCGCCTCGCGCGAATAGCCGAGCGCCGCCGGCACGCCGGAATCGGGGACCGGCACCACCACATCGGCGTCGATCTTGCGTTCGCGGGCGAGCTGCGCGCCCATCGCCTTGCGCACGTCGTAGACGGGGCGTCCATGCACGATGGAGTCGGGGCGCGCGAAATAGATATATTCGAAGATGCAGGGGCGCATCGCCTGCTTGGGAAAGGGCTTTATGCTCTCGATGCCCTCTTCCGAGATCACCACGATCTCGCCGTTCTCGACATCGCGCACGAAGCGCGCGCCTAGAATGTCGAGCGCGCAAGTCTCCGACGCCAGTATATATCTTCCTTGGAGTTCGCCGATCACCAGCGGGCGAATCCCCAAGGGGTCGCGCGCGCCGATCAGCTTGAGGTTGGTCAGCACGACCAGCGCGTAGGCGCCCTCGATCTGCCGCAGCGCCTCGATGAAGCGCTCGATCAGCTTGGTCTCGCGGCTGCGGGCGACGAGATGGAGAATGACCTCCGTGTCGGACGTGGATTGAAAGATCGCGCCCTCGGCGATGAGTTCGCGGCGCAGCGCTTGCGCATTGGTCAGGTTTCCGTTGTGACCGACCGCGAAGCCGCCGGAATTCAGTTCGGCGAACAGCGGCTGGACATTGCGCAGGATCGTCTCGCCTGTCGTCGCGTAACGCACATGTCCGACGGCCGACGCGCCCGGCAGGCGCTTGATCGTGCTTTCCTTGGAAAAGTGATCGCCGACGAGGCCATGACGTCGCTCGGCGTGAAAACGGGAGCCGTCGAAGGAGACGATGCCCGCCGCTTCCTGTCCGCGATGCTGAAGCGCGTGCAGGCCGAGAGCGGTGCATACCGCGGCGTCGGGGTGGTCGAAAATGCCGAACACACCGCAATATTCGCGCAGGCGATCCTCGTCGGAGCCAGTTGAAGACCGCGGTTCGTGGTCGACCTCGCCGTCGGGCGAACGCTTCATCGCGAAAGTCCTCTCGTTGCGCGGCTCGCGCGCCTTGCGTCTCATCTGGTCTTAATCGCCGGCTTCCCGCCGGAAAGCATCGAGTTAGGCTTGTCCTGCTCGCCGGACTTGGCCCCGGCGGTTTGAGCCGGCGCCGTGTCTTGCGGGGATGCCTCCGTCTTCTTGTCCACGGTCGGCTTGTCGTTGTCGCCCTCGCTTTCGGCCGGCGGCTCCTCGTTGACCGGCACGCCCTTCTTGGGCTTCAGATTGGCGATCAACGCGTCGACGTCCTGCGGGACGAGATCGCGCAGCTTGTCGCCGCCGGCCTCGAGAATCGGCTTCATTCGCGCGTTTTTCACCCATTCCGGCTGGTTCGCCTCGGGCGCGAGCCAGCCATAGAAAGCAAAGGCGACGACCGCGAGAAGCAAACCGCGCACCGCGCCGAAAATGAACCCCAGCGTGCGGTCCAACGCGCCGACTTTCGAATCCAATATGAGATCCGACACTTTGACCGTGACGACGGAGACGACGATCAAGGCCACGAAAAACACCGCCGCGATGGCGACGCCCTGGGCGATATTCTCCTTGGGCACATGGGGGCGAATATAGGGGAGCGCAAGCGGATGCAAATAATACGCGGCCGCGCCGGCCGCCACCCATGAGAGAATCGCCAGCGTTTCGCGCGTAAACCCTCGCAGCAAGGCCAGCATCGCCGAAACCAGGACGATGGCGAGCACTGCAAGATCGAGATAAGACGGCATTCCAAGGCCTCCCGTATAATCGTCCCGCGAGCCAAGCTCTCGCTCGCGCTCTTCAACCCGCGAAGCGGGGCCGAGCGCCGAGTCGGGAAAACTTGAGTTTTCCGACAAACGCGGCATCGCGCTCACCCGCGGAGCTCTGTTCGCCCGGCGGCGCAATGACGCCTAGCGCATTTTCCACCAGAACGAAACGCCTAAGCGGAAATTCGCAAAATCACCCCACGGCTTTTTCGCGGAATTCGGCGACATCGCGGCGCGAAACGGCCTTCGCCACGGATCGCCTCTAGCTTGGATCGGCTTTCATCCGGCGCGCGCTCATCGCGCCCGCCGCGGCCGTCTCGGCCCGCGCGGCGCTGGTTTCGCT
>JBAWEN010000012.1:0-9095 GCA_049591215.1 Methylocystis sp.
GCCAAAGTCCGCCATCGCCGCGCCGCCGGGCGCCGCCGGCAGGTTCAGGCGCGAATAGAATCGCAGGCAGGCCATGAGGTCTTCGACGAAAGGATGCGACAGGAGGCTGTTCATGGCGGCGGCTTCCGTAGGCGGCTTGGTTGCGCCGGGCGGTTTGGCCGGCCGGATCGGCGCCGTCTTCCCGGCCCCCGTGACTTTTGCGTCGCGAGATGGCAATACAGCGGCGCGATAGTCCCAATCCAGCGGTTCTGACTTAGAACGGGAGAAACTTATGTCGATCATTGATTCCGTTCGCAAGTCGCTGGTTCCAATTCATCCCGAGGGTTATATTTTCATCGCGGGCTTCGCGATTGTCGCGTTCCTCGCGCATTGGATTTCGGGAACGCTCGGCTGGATCGGATTTATCGCCACCGCCTGGTGCGTCTATTTCTTTCGCGATCCGCCGCGCGTCACGCCGCTGCGCGAAGGCCTCGTGGTCTCGCCGGCCGATGGCGTCGTCTGTTCCATCGGCTTTTTTCTGCCGCCGGCGGAACTTGGCCTTGGAGCCGAGCCGATGCAGCGCGTCTCGGTGTTCATGAGCGTCTTCGACTGCCATGTGAACCGCGCGCCGATCACCGGACGCATCTCACGGATCGCCTATAGACCGGGCCTGTTCTTCAACGCCGACCTCGACAAGGCCAGCGAGGACAATGAACGCAACGGCCTCGTCATCGAAGCGCCGCAGGGGCGCTTTGGCGTCGTGCAGATCGCCGGTCTTGTCGCCCGTCGCATCGTGTCCTTCGTCCAGGAGGGCGAGAGCATCGGCGTCGGCGACCGTTTCGGGCTTATCCGCTTCGGCTCGCGCGTCGATGTTTATATGCCCACCTATGCGCGGCCCACCGTGGCGATCGGCTCGCGCGCGATCGGCGGCGAAACCGTGCTCGCCGATCTCACGGCTCATACGCCAGCGCTGTCCTTCAAGTCCGGCTGACGGACGGCTTAACCTCAGAGTCCCGCATGAAGAGTCCCGCATGAACGACGAAAAATCCTTCGAGGGGTCCGACGCGACTTTGAGTCCGCTGGAGCGCCGGCGCTTACGCTTCCGCAGAATTCCGATCCGCGTGGTGTTGCCCAATCTCGTCACGTTGCTCGCCCTGTCGATGGGCCTCACGGCCATTCGCTACGCGGTCGAGGGCAAATTCGAGACCGCGGTGCTCGCCGTGATGGCGGCGGCGGTGTTGGACGGCCTCGACGGGCGGCTGGCGCGGGCGCTGAAGGGCACGTCGCGCTTTGGCGCCGAGCTTGATTCGCTCGCCGATTTCGTCGATTTCGGCGTCGCGCCGGCACTGCTGCTGTATTTCTGGTCGCTGCACGAAATCAAGAATTTCGGTTGGTTCGCCGCGCTGGCCTTCGCCATCGCCTGCGCGCTGCGGCTGGCGCGTTTCAACGTGATGTCGGAAGACCCGGCGCGCCCCGCCTGGCATAGCGATTTTTTTGTCGGCATGCCGTCGCCGGCGGGCGCGGTGACGGTGCTGCTGCCGCTCTATCTGCACCTATCGGTGCTGGAGCTGCCGGCGTCTCGCGCTTTCGCGCCGTTCTATATTCTCTATGTGCTGATGATCGCCTTTCTGATGGCGAGCCGCATTCCGCATTTTTCGGGCAAGCGCGTCGGCCGCGTGCCGCGCGACCTCGTCATTCCGCTGCTGTTTGGCGGAGGCGTGCTTCTGCTCCTGCTCGCGATCTATCCGATGGAGATATTGATCGCTCTCAGTCTCGCCTATCTGGCGCTGATTCCCTTTGGCTTGCGCCGCTATAACGCCTTGGCGCGGCAGGAGGAATCCAAGGCCGCCCCGCCCGCGTGAATTCGCCGCGGTTGCAAGGCGCGCCGGGCGCCGACATAGTGGACCGAGAACAACAAAAACAGGGGGGCTCGGCGCGTCGGCCAATAGGCCCGCGCCGAGGACGCGCAAAAGATGCGGATCAGAATTTTGGGCTCCGGGGCCGGCGGCGGCTTCCCGCAATGGAACTGCAATTGCGCCAATTGTCGCGCCGTGCGCGCTGGCGAGCCCGGCTTTAGCGCGCGCACGCAATCCTCGCTGGCGGTGAGCGCCAATGGGCGCGATTGGGCTTTGTTCAACGCCTCGCCCGATCTGCGCCAGCAAATCGCCGCGAGCCCGGCGCTCGCGCCGAGCGAACAGGATGGCAATAGCCCGCCGCTTGCGACGGGCGTCCCTTCGGACGCCCTATTGCGGGCCAGTCCGCTCAAGGCGGTCGTGGTCACCAATGGCGATGTCGATCATGTCGCCGGCCTGCTCAATCTACGCGAGGCGCAGCCCTTCACCGTCTACGGCGCGCGCCGCGTGCTCGACGTCTTGGCCGCCAATAAAATCTTTAACGTCCTCGCCCCCGCCTACGTCGCGCGCGAGGAATTGCCGCTCGGGGCTCCGTTGGCGATTCATGGCGCCGGCGTCGATCTCGGCCTTAGCGTCGAGGCTTTTCCCGTCGCCGGCAAGATCGCCCTTTGGCTGGAAGACGCGTTCAAAGCTAATTATGGCGGCGCCGAGGGCGACACGCTCGGCGTCAAGATCACGGAGACAGCCACCGGCAAATCCTTCTTTTACATCCCCGGCTGCGCCGCCGTTGACGCGGGGCTGGCGGCGCGGCTCGCGGGCGCCGGACTGGTGATGTTCGACGGCACGCTCTGGCACGAAAACGAGATGATCGACCAGGGCTTGCTCGGCAAGACCGGGACGCGCATGGGCCACATCAATATGAGCGGCGCGGACGGCTCCATCGCCGCGTTCGCCAGCCTCGATGTCGCGCGCAAGATTTTCGTGCACATCAACAATTCGAATCCGGTGCTGAACGCTTTCTCGCCAGAGCGCGCGGAAGCGGAGGCCGCGGGTTGGGAAATCGGCGAAGACGGGATGGAGATCGCGCTATGAACGACGTTTTGGAATCGCACGCCTATCTCGACGCGCCGAGGCTGTCGCCTGAGGCGTTCGAAGCGGCGATCCGCGCGGTCGGCGCCGAGCGGTACCACGACAAGCATCCGTTTCACAAACTGCTGCACGGCGGCAAGCTCAACAAGGAGCAAGTGCGCGCCTGGGCGCTCAACCGCTATTGCTATCAGGAGGCGGTGCCGCGCAAGGACGCGGCCTTCATGAGCCGCGCGCATGACCGCGAATTGCGCCGCGAGTGGATTCACCGCATCCACGATCACGACGGCCTGGGCGATGAGGCGGGCGGCATAGAGCGTTGGCTGGTGCTGACGGACGGTCTGGGGCTGCCGCGCGATTACGTGATTTCGCGGCGCGGGGCTCTGCCGGCGACCAGATTCGCGGTCGAGGCCTATGTCCGCTATGTCGTCGAGCAGCCGCTGGTCGTCGCCGTGGCGTCGTCGCTGACCGAATTGTTCGCGCCGGCGATCCATAAGGAACGCATCGCCGGAATGCTGGAAAATTACGACTTCATCGACGATAGCGTGATGGCTTATTTCAAGCGCCGCCTCGGCCAGGCGCCGCGCGACGCCGATTTCGCGTTGGAGTATATAAAGAAAAATGCGCTGACCCGCGCCGAGCAGGAGGCCTGTATCGAGGCCGTGCGATTTAAGTGCGGCGTCTTGTGGGCGCAGCTCGACGCATTACATCAGGCCTATGTGACGCCCGGCGTTATCCCGCCCGGCGCCTATCAGCCAGGACAGGCGATTACGTGAGCACGACGACGCAGGGCAGGGCGCGATTCGCCGTCGACGCCCATTCGAAACCCGCGTTCACGCGTTTTTCGCGGCTGCACGAGGACCGCGCGCGCGAGCGCTTCGTCATTCTGGCGCCCGAGCGCGCGTATGAAATCGACGCGATTTCGCTCGCCGTTCTGCGCCTGATCGACGGTGAAACGACCGTCGCCGCCATCGCCGCGCGACTGGCGGCTCAATTTGGCGCGCCGCTGGAATTGGTGGCGCGCGACGTGACCGGGCTGTTGCAGGGGCTCGCCGACAAATGCCTGCTGCGCGACGGTCCAGACGCTTTCGCGTCGCCGCCTTTGTCCCGGCAGGCCCGGGATTATGGGACTTTCGCCGGCGGGCCGGCGGGATTGCTCGCGGAGCTGACCCATCGCTGTCCGCTGCAATGCCCTTATTGCTCCAATCCGCTGGAGCTTGAGCGCGCCAATGTCGAACTTTCCGCCGCCGAATGGGGCGAGACTTTTCGCGGCGCGGCGGCGATCGGCGCCTTGCAATTGCATCTGTCCGGCGGCGAGCCGACGTTGCGCCGCGATCTCGAAGAAATTTTGCAACACGCGGTCGACGCCGGGCTTTACACCAATCTCGTCACTTCCGCAGTGACCCTGACGCGCGAGCGGCTGGAGACGCTCGCGAAAATTGGTCTCGACCATGTGCAAGTGTCGATTCAGGATGTCGATCCCGCCACCGCCGACCGCGTTTCCGCCTATGAAGGCGGCGTCGCCAAGAAGCGCGACGTGGCGTTGTGGACGCGGGAGCTGGGGCTCGGCCTCACCATCAATGCGCCGATCCACCGTCAGAACATCGACCATTTGCCTGAAATCATCGAGTTCGCGGTAGAGGTCGGGGCGCAGCGGCTGGAGGTCGCGCATATCCAATATTACGCCTGGGCCGAGAAGAACCGCGCCGCGCTGATTCCGACACGGGAGAAATTTCTCGAAAGCGCCGCCGTCGTCGACGCGGCGAAGGCGCGGCTGAAAGGCGTGCTGAATTTCGATTTCGTGATCCACGACCATTACGCCACGCGGCCAAAGACCTGCACTGGCGGCTGGGGGCGCTCGATCATCGCCGTGACGCCCTCGGGCAAAGCGCTGCCCTGTCATGCCGCTCAGACTTTGCCGGGGCTCGAGTTCGACAATGTGCGAGCGCGCGCGCTCGGGGACATTTGGCGCAACGGTTCCGCCTTCAACGCTTTTCGCGGCACGGACTGGATGAAGGAGCCCTGTCGCTCCTGCGATCGGCGCGAGATCGACCTTGGCGGCTGCCGTTGTCAGGCCATGGCCGTGACGGGCGACCCCGCCGCGACCGATCCCGCCTGCCATTTGTCGCCGGACCATGCCCGCTTCGCCGGGCTGGCCGAGGTCGAGGCGCATGCGCCTGCGCCAGCCTTCGTCTATCGGCGCATCGGCGGCGCCGTCGACGGATCCGGGCGAGAGCGCGGGTAACGCCGCCCGGAGCGCGTTTTTCGGCGAAATTGATGGCGTAAGCGCGGTCGATGCGCGGTTATGCGCGAACGTGGTTACCAAATATTTACACCATGTATTTATAAAGGACACTTAGTCCGTTGGCGTGGGAAAGCATTGGCGCTCGCCCGCGCCAATAATGCGCGCCCGCTTGGCCCTCCAAATTTTTCGCCCGCGGGTAACCATCAGGAAACCTCCTTCGCTCATAGTAACTCCGTCTCGCGAATTCCTTATCCAATCATGGATGCGGCGCCACTCGCCGTGCGTATCGGAGTATCGAGTAATGAAGTCGCGTGATACATTGGTGCGCCTGAAGCAGTTTCAGGTGGACGACAAACGACGGCGGATCGCGCAACTGCAGACGATGATCGCCGAATTCACGCGCATGACCAACGACCTCGATCGGGAAATCGGGACGGAGGAGCGACGCGCGAACAACACCGATCCATCGCATTTCGCCTATCCGACATACGCTCGGGCAGCGCGAGCGCGGCGCGATAATCTGAATCTTTCGCTCAACGACCTCCGCGAGAAGCTCGAGGACGCGCAGGAGCGGCTGAAGGAGGCCAGCGAGGAACTCGCCAAGGCGCAGAGTCAGGAGTCCCGCGACCACGCCGCCGAACGCATGGTCGACGTCGTCGCCGAGCGCCGTGTCGCCGATTTGTCGGGAGCCTTCCGCCGCGTATGAAGACGCGGCGACCGCCTATTCGCGCGCGAGAATTGCGGCGCTAAACAGCCGGTGAACCAGGCGCCGCGCGCCCGGAAGGCGCAGCCATAGGCCGATAGCGCGCCTCGGCGCTCCCGCATCGGCGCCGGAAAAGGCCGCCGCGGCGAGCCGCCGGGGCGGCCAACGGAAGATACGCAGGATTAGAACCGCGCCGGGGCGCGCGGCGGCGACGAAAGCCATTTCGTATCGAGCAAGATCGACAATCCACGGCGGAACCGACCCTGCGTCGCCGCCTTGCTCGATGCGCGCGAGCAGTCTCGCGGCGTCGTCGCGATGACGTCCCGAGCTTGGGGGCGCATCGAGTTCGGGCAGTAAAAGCTGGTCGAATTCCGCGCCCAGAGCGCGCGCGGTCATGGGCAACGTCCCGCGCGCGTCGGCCAGCCGCTTCCGGCTAAGCGAATCCACGAATCGCGCGACGGACTCCGCGTCGAGCGCTTTGAGCGTCGACGCTTCATCCGCGGACAATCCAAAATCCAGCGCCGCCCTCTCCGGGCGGACGCGGAACTCGCGCCGAAACGCGGCCTGCGTGAACAGCCGGGCAAGCAGGGCTTGCGTTTGACCGAGCGATTTTCGCTCCGCCTCCGGCTGTGGCGAATATTCGTCGCGATATCGCGGAGCTAGCGAAATCGCCTTTCCCGCCTCTGTGTCATGCGCTTGCAAGATCGTCCGCGCGCGGTCGACCTCGGCGAGCAATTCTTCGAAGGGCGGCAGGTTTTCGTCGCGTTCCAGCACCGCTCCCTTGACTGGCGCGCGCGCCGCGACGCGCTCGAACAGCGCCCAGACTTCTCCGGCGGTCGCGCGGTCGTGGCTGTCGATCAAGGCGCCGTCCCGCCAGCGTCCGCCGGCGTAATGGACTTGCGCAACGCGGTCCCACGGCCAGCGTTCGAACCCCGCGTCGATGTCCGCGCCATGATTGACGGCGTTGGCGTAAAGATTGGCCGCGTCGCAGAGCCAGCCGCAGCCGGTGCGCTCCAATACGCGCGACAAAAACTCCGCTTCGTCCATTTGCGCGCCCGGGACCGCGACGGCGGTTGTCACGTTTTCGAGCAGCAGCGGAACTTTTATGCGCTCGCGCAGCATGTCGACGTTGCGCGCCACCGCGTCGATGGCGGCGAAGGTGTAGGGCAGGGCGGCGAGATGGCCGATCGAAACGCCGCCGCCCCTCGTGAAACAAAGATGCTCGCTGAACCAGGGCGGATTTATCCGCTCGATCAGACGCGCGAGCTTTTCGACATAGCCGGCGTCAAGTCCTTCCGCGCTGCCGAGCGAGAGATCGAGACCATGTGGAACCAGCGGAAAATGCGCCGCGAGAAGATCGAGTTCGGCGAGTTTTTCGGGCGAGGCGTCGAAGTAATGATCGGCGACGATTTCGAGAAAATCGATTCGCGCCCGGTTCTCGAACAATTCGGCGCGAAATTGAGGGCGGTAGCCGAGACCGCTGCCGAGCGAGGGCAGGGCGTTCAATCGCCGCCTCCACCGCAGCCTCCGCAGCCCCCTCCGCCGCCGTCGCCGCCACCGCCGCTTCCACAACCGCCGCCACCGTCGGATCGGGCGAACGCCTTTGCGAAGGCCGCGTCGGGCGTACCCTTCAAGGCGTCGAAACCATACAGGGCGACCAGCAACAGCACGCCGTCGAAAGCCATGGTGTCTCCGCCGCTCCGCGCGGGGATGAAACCGATAGGCGCCGATGGCGTAAGGCTCGAATAGGCGAGCCGAATCGCTTCGAGGTAGGCGCGGCCGCGCCGGCTCGCCGCGCGTTTGGAAAAGTAGGAGACGAGCAAGAAGAGGCAAATCGAGCTGAATATCGCCAGAAAAATCAGAAACTGGATTTTCGTGTTCCCAAGCGACAAGGCGATTTCGATCTTGGCGGCGGCGAGTCCCAACAGAATGAGCAGGCCCAGGCCCAGCGTCCAAATGCGCGTGCGCTTAACCGAATCTGGTTGCAGCAAATCATTCGCCGCGAGGCGGCCGCGCATCGGGTCCAAAGTCGCTTCGAGGCTGGAGCGCAGCGCCTTGTCCTTGAACAAGCTTCCGATTTTGGGCCGATCCAGAACCTTGTCCAGCACGCGCCGCCGCATTCGCGTCAGTTCCCTGGGCGCGGCTCCGATGGCGGCAAGCCGGTTGTCGTCGTCCAAGGTCAGGAGGCCGAGCCGGCGCAAATCATAGACGACAGTGCGCAAGACGGCGTTCACGCCGCCGGAAAGATAGGCGACCTCGATCGGATCAGGCGAGGCGGGAATGCTCGGGAGATTATTGGTTCCGGTCGTGTCGGCGAAATACATCAGTAGAAACGCGGCGACCTGCACGATGACGGCGACCATTCCATAGAACGCAAGAAACCGAGGACCGGGAAGATGCAATATTCCGGCTGGAGGCAAATCGAACATATCGTCCTCCGCGCGGGGCGATTACGCGTCGCTCAACCTGCGCGCTTGCAAGGTCGCGGCCGCCAGGACGCCAATGCCGACCGCTTGGTGCCCAAGCGCCAGCAATATGTGCGGCGTTCCCGTCCAGTCGTCGCCGATCATCACCAGGGTCGCGACGCCGAGAGCCACTTGCAAGATGACATGAGCGAACAAAATCACCGAGCCGCGCGCGATCTTGCCGGTCGCGTTCGTCACCGCGTCGAGCATATGCATCAACGTCAGCGCCAACAGCACATAGGCTGTCAGGCGATGTAAAAACTGCGCGGTGATGGGATTATCGACGATATTGCTCCACCAGGGCGTCAATCGCCAAAGCGTTTCGGCGGACGGAGAAAATCCTCCCTCCATCAAGGGCCAGGTGTTGTCGATCAGTCCGGCGCGAAGTCCCGCGACGAGGGCACCGAGACCGAGCTGAACGAACACCAGGGCCAGGGTCAGCTTCGAGACGAAACGCAGCCGCGGCCCGTTGAAGAGAATCCGCGATGGGGCCTGCGGCCCAAGGCCTCCCGCGACCCAAAGGCAGGCCGACATTATGAGCGCCGCCAACAAAAGATGGATGGCGAGCCGCTCCTGCGCCACCTCGACGCGGCCGACGAGACCCGATGACACCATCCACCAGCCGACGAAGCCCTGCAACGCGCCGAGCGCCAGAATGCCGAACAGCTTGGGCTTCAAGCCGACGGGGAGGCGGTCCTTCATCCAGAACCAGGCGAAACCGCCCGCGAACACCGCGCCCACCAGCCGCCCGAGCAGCCGATGCG
>JBAWEN010000013.1:0-4812 GCA_049591215.1 Methylocystis sp.
TTGGTCGAATAGCCCGTCGCCTCCGTGGCGATCGCCAACAGGCCTTTGACCGTCGAGTTCGCCGCCGCCGTGAACGCGTCGACCTGACTCAAGCCAAGCGTCGTTATTTCTTCGGAGTTGATGAACATGAAACGTCCTCCCGGGCGTGAGCGCTCAGACTGCGATCAGTCGTAAGATTGCTGAACGGCGCGTGCACGCCCTGCTCCCATGACCGCGGGGTTCGGCTCGGTCGTCCGGACCACGACCTAACCGATGGGACCTTTTGCGGAAAATCACGTAGCAGGGCGCGGGGGGATTGAGCCCAGGGAGCGTGGTAGCGTCAATTCCGTATTTTCCCTTAGCGGCTTCATCGTGATGATCGTAAAAGAAACGCAAAGGAGTCTTTCCTAATTTTTCGCCATCGGGGCGGCGAGCCGAGTTCGCGGCGTTTTTCTTCGGCGACGGAGATGGATTAACGCTGGACGGCGCGACGACGCCCTTTGAAATCAAGTCGCGAATTCATGGTTTTCGCGCCAAGGATCCGCGACATTGCTCTGCCAGCTCCAACCGCTCCGAAAGGGTGAATATGCTCGGACAGGAAACCGCGAATATTTCGGGTGGAGGCGCGGTCGCCTCGGTGCGCGGCAGTGTCGTGGACGTGCGCTTCGACAAGCACTTGCCGCCGATCCGTTCGATTCTGCGGGCGGGAAGCGAAGGGCGCATCGTCATCGAAGTGCTGGCGCAACTAGATGCGCGACACGTGCGCGGGATCGCGTTGACGCCCACGCAAGGCCTCGCGCGCGGCATGGCGGTGGTAGACACCGGGGGGCCGCTAAAGGCGCCAGTGGGCAAAGAAATTCTGTCGCGTATGTTCGATGTGTTTGGCAATGTCATCGACCGTCAAGCCGCCTTGTCCGATGTCGAGTGGCGCTCCGTGCATCAGGCTCCGCCGTCGCTGGCGCGGCGCTCCACCAAATCCGAAGTTTTTGAAACCGGCATCAAGGTCATCGACGTGCTCATGCCATTGGAGCGCGGCGGCAAGGCGGGCCTATTCGGTGGGGCGGGCGTGGGCAAGACCGTGCTGCTCACCGAAATGATTCACAATCTCGTCAAGCAACAAGAGGGCGTGAGTATTTTTTGCGGCATTGGCGAGCGCTGCCGCGAGGGAGAGGAGCTTTACCGCGACATGAACGCGGCCGAAGTTCTGGCGAATATGGTGATGGTGTTTGGCCAAATGAACGAACCTCCCGGCGCCCGCTTCCGGGTCGTTCACGCGGCGCTGACGATGGCCGAATATTTCCGCGACGACGAGCGTCGCGATGTGCTGCTGCTCATCGACAATATTTTCCGCTTCATTCAGGCAGGCATGGAAGTCTCTGGACTAATGGGGCAAATGCCGTCGCGGTTGGGCTATCAGCCGACCATGGGCACGGAATTGGCCGAAGTGGAAGAGCGCATCGCCAACACCGACACCGGCGCCATCACTTCGATCCAGGCGGTCTATGTGCCGGCGGACGATTTCACCGATCCCGCGGCCGTGCACACCTTCTCGCACCTCTCCGCGTCCATCGTGCTCGCGCGCGCGCGGGCGAGCGAAGGACTTTTTCCCGCTATCGATCCCCTGCAATCCAGTTCGAAAATGGCGACGCCGGGCATCGTGGGCGCGCGGCATTACGCGCTGGCGCAGGAAATCCGGCGCACGCTCGCGCAATACGCCCAGCTTAGGGACATCATCGCCATGCTCGGCCTGGAGCAGCTTTCGCGGGAGGACCGCAATGTGGTCGCTCGCGCCAGGCGGCTGGAGCGCTTCCTGACTCAGCCGTTCTTCACGACCACGCAGTTCACCGGACTGGAAGGCAGATTCGTTTCTGTCGAGGACGCGCTGGACGGATGCGAGCGTATCCTGCGCGACGAATTCAAGGACTACCCGGAGAACGCGCTTTATATGATCGGGGCGATTGACGAAGCAAAGGCGAAGGCCAATCCTGGCCAGGGCGCGGTGGGGACCGAAGCCGCGTCAACCACCGAGTCCGGGCACAAAATGGCGACGGCGGGTTGAACATGGCGCAAAGCTATATGAAACTGACGGTTCTCCTGCCTTTCCAGATTTTCGTCGAGGAAACCGACGTGGCGCGCATTGTCGCCGAGACGCCCGACGGCTCCTTTGGAGTGTTGCCGCGCCGGCTCGATTGCGTGGCGGCGCTGGCGCCGGGAATTTTAATCTACGAGACCGAAACTGGCGGCGAAAAGTGCCTCGCCGTCGATGAGGGGGTGTTGATCAAGGCCGGCCAGGACGTGCTCGTTTCCGTGCGCAACGCCATTTCCGGCACGGACCTTGGCCAATTGCGCGCGGCGGTGGAGCGGGAGTTCCTATCCTTGGACGAGCAGGAGCGAAGCATGCGTTTGGTGCTGGCGAAAATGGAAGGCGAGATCATTCATCGCTTGGCGGCTTTCCGCGATGGCCGATGATCCCCAAGACAAGCCTTCGAGGCCGCGAGCCACCCTCGGGGAAGAGGTCGGCGCCAAGGCGGCGCGAAAGCTCAAGGCGCGACGCAACGCCGCGCAGGGGGTCTGGTATGGCTTGGGAATGATGGGGCTGGTCGGCTGGTCGGTGGCGACGCCGACGGTGCTCGGCGCCGCGCTGGGCCTGTGGCTGGACAAGCGATATCCCGGACCCCACTCGTGGACGCTGACGCTTTTGGTCATTGGTTTGATCATAGGCTGTCTGACCGCGTGGCGTTGGGTGGCCGACGAGGACCGGCAAATGCGGGACGAACAGGAGGATGGCGATGCGTGAGCTGTTGCTTCTCGCCGCGGCGTGGGCGGCGGGTCTGTTGCTAGGCGCGATTTTCTTTGGCGGCCTGTGGTTCACGGTGCGCAAAGGCGTTTCTTCGCGACGGCCCGCGCTGTGGTTTTTTTTCAGTCTGCTGCTGCGGATGAGCGTCGCTTTGGCGGGTTTTAGTCTTGTTTCCGGCGGCCGCTGGGAGCGCTTGCTGGCGTGTCTGCTTGGATTTGTCGTGGCGCGGCTTGTCATCACACGGCTGAGTAAACCTTCGGGAGAAGACCAAGCCCTCGCCAGGGAGGAAGCCCGTTATGCGCCTTAGTCCGGATGAGATGATTTTCTGGCGGGATGGATTTTTCAAACTCAACGCCACCATCGTCTACACTTGGGCGTTGATGCTGGCGTTGACGGTCGGCTCGATGCTCGTCACGCGCAATCTTTCCCTGGGCCTGACGCGTTCGCGCTGGCAAAACCTGCTGGAGATCATCGTCACCGGCATCGCCAAACAGATCGAGGACGTCGGCCTCCGCCGCCCGAAAAAATACCTTGGCTTTCTTGGGACGCTGTTTTTGTTCGTCGCCAGCGCCAATCTTTGCACGATCATTCCCGGCTATGACCCGCCGACAGGATCGCTATCCACCACGGCGGCGCTGGCGCTATGCGTTCTCGTGGCGGTGCCGCTGTTCGGAATCGAGGAGCAAGGGCTTGGAGAATATCTCAAGACCTACACGGAACCGACAATCATCATGCTGCCATTCAACATCATTAGCGAGCTTTCGCGCACGCTCGCCCTGGCGGTGCGCCTGTTCGGCAACATGATGAGCGGGGCTATGATTCTCGCCATTTTGCTGACCATCACGCCCTTCATCTTCCCGATCGTGATGAGCGCGCTCGGTCTGCTGACCGGAATGGTGCAAGCTTATATCTTCACGATCCTGGCCGCCGTCTACATCGCGGCCGCCACGCGCGGCCGCGAGCCGCGAGGCGAAGCAGACACGACAATCGACGCGTGAATCACGACAACAAGAGGCGACATCATGGATAATGCGACGCTCATCGCCATTGCTTCAATCGTCACCGCCGGCCTGACGATCGCGTTGGGCAGCATCGGACCCGCGCTGGGGGAAGGCCGCGCCGTCGCGACGGCGTTGAGTTCGCTCGCGCAGCAGCCCGACGCCGCCACGACGATCACGCGCACCCTGTTCGTTGGGCTGGCGATGATCGAATCCATCGCGATCTATTGCTTCGTGGTCTCGATGATTCTTATTTTCGCCAATCCGTTCTGGACTCACTTCATCGCCGAAGCGGCCGGAAAATAGCCCATGCTGATCGATTGGTTCACCGTCGTCGCGCAGGCTGTCAACTTCATCATCCTGGTGTGGTTGCTGAAGCGCTTTCTTTACAAGCCGATCCTCGACGCCATCGACGCGCGCGAAAAGCGGATCGAGTTGGAGCTCGCGGACGCCGACGCCAAGAAAGCCGAAGCTCTAACGGAGCGCGACGCGTTTTTGCGCAAGAACGAGGCGTTTGACGGGCAGCGTGCCGCGCTTTTGAGCGCGGCGGAAGCGGAGGCGAACACCGAACGCCGGCGGCTTTTGGATGAGGCCCGGCGGGCGGCCGACGCATTGAGCGCCAAGCGCCGGCAAGCTCTGCGAAGCGACGCGCGCGATTTGAGCCGGGCCATCGGCGAGCGAACGCAAAACGAGGTGTTCGCCATCTCGCGAAAGGCGCTGATGGATCTCGCGACGACGACCCTCGAAGCGCGCGTGTGCGACGTGTTCGTTCACCGCTTGCGGGAAATGGAAGGCCCGGCCAAGGCTGGCCTCGCCGAATCCCTGAAGACGGCGTCCGAGCCCGCCCTTGTTCGCAGCGCGTTCGCCCTGCCAGCGGAGCAACGCGCCGCGATACAAAAGGCGCTGGGCGAAATTATCGGAGCTGAAGTCCATCTCCGCTTCGAGATCGCGCCGGAACTGGTCGCGGGGATCGAACTCGCCGGGAACGGGCAGAAGGTCGGCTGGAGCATCTCGGACTATCTCGCGTCGCTGCAAGAG
>JBAWEN010000014.1:0-7052 GCA_049591215.1 Methylocystis sp.
CGGCCTTCCGCGAGGGCCATTTGACGCCGGTGTATTTTGGCAGCGCCCTGCGCAATTTCGGCGTGCGCGACCTCATCGACGCGATGGCCGCCTATGCGCCCTCGCCGCGGGCGCAGCAGGCCGACAAACGCCCGGTCGAGGCCGACGAGCCCAAGATGACCGGCTTCGTCTTCAAGATTCAAGCGAATATGGACCCCAACCACCGCGACCGCATCGCCTTCATGCGCATCTGCTCAGGAAGGCTCACGCGCGGCATGAAGGCCAAGCTCGTTCGCACGGGCAAGCCGATCAGCATCACCGCGCCGCAGTTTTTCTTCGCGCGCGACCGCTCCATCGCCGACGAGGCCTTCGCGGGCGATGTCGTGGGCCTGCCCAATCACGGCATTTTGCGGATCGGCGACACGCTGACCGAGGGCGAGGATCTCGTTTTTCGCGGCGTGCCGAGCTTCGCGCCGGAAATCCTGCGCCGCATCACGCTCGGCGACGCGATGAAGGCCAAGAAGCTGCGCGAGGCGCTGAAGCAACTCGCGGAAGAGGGCGTGGTGCAGCTGTTTATTCCGCAGGACGGCTCGGGCGCCATCGTGGGCATGGTTGGCGCGCTGCAACTCGACGTTCTCCAGACGCGGCTTAACGCCGAATATGGCCTGCCCGTCGCCTATGAAATGTCGCGCTTCACGCTGTGCCGCTGGATCAGTTCGGATGACAAAACCGCGCTGCGAAATTTCATCGACGCCCACGGCTCGTCGATCGCGCTCGACATCGACGGCGATCCCGTCTTCATGGCCCCCAGCGCCTATTCGCTGCGCTACGACAGCGAGCGCCATCCGCAAATCGTCTTTTCCGACGTGAAGGATTATCAAAAGAGCAGCACGGAGAAGGGGTGAGTTTTCTCGCGAAGGTCGACGTCTAGTTCACGGACAGATCGCCGTCTCCGGGGGTCGATTCCCATTTGTCCTCGTCAATGGGGCCGCGGTTGGAACGATAGCAATATGTCATCATATGAATGCTTTTGTAGGTCGTCGCGCACATCGTTGGAATCGCATCGGCGATCATCGGCGCGTATCTCCAGACGTTGATGAAGGATATTCCCAGCGTCTCCGCGTGGTCGCGCGCGGCCCAAATCAACACGCGCGCGATTTCGGGGTCCGCGTTTTCGCACCGGCATTCCAATAGATAAAACGAATTCATGATCCGCTTCACCGCGAGATAGCCGACGATCGAACCGCCATCGAACGCCGCGAAGACGGCTCTGTTCTCGCGCACATAGTCGCACCCGAAATACATCCAATCGAGCGCCTCGCGATCGCGGACCGCGTAGGTGGTCGGAGACTGTTCCGCCCTGAACGATTCGATGCGCGCGGCGCCGGGAACGTCGAAGCTGGAGATTTTACGCGCGGTGAGCGCCCGCGAAAGCACGGGACTCGACATTTTCGCCAGCGCGATCACGGCGCGGCCCAGGCCTCCCAGCGTCGGTCCCAGCGCACGCGAATGAGACCCCCGCGCATCGAGCAAATGGTCGGCGTTGCCCAGAACGCGGCAGCTTTTTTCGCGCCAGTTTCGCTTCAAGGGCCGCATTCCAAGGCCGAGCCAAAGTTTATAGGCTGGCGGCGTGGAGTCGGTCCCGATAAGCAGATCGGCGTCGTCTTGAGCGAGGAAAGCGCTCCCAATCTTTTTGGACAACCTATGTCCGCGCCAATTTTCATCGACGCAAGTGTATCCGGTCACGAAACATTTGCCGGCCTGGCCGTTTATGACATAGGCGAATGGTATGTTCGCGGTTAAGGCGATGATGTCCCCGTCTTGCGATTTTATCGCCCAGCCCTTGGGGAGACCGTCTTTCCACGAAGGGTTGTTCTCCCACCAGTAGGAAAACAATTGACGATAGTGCGATTCGCTTCCGCCAAAAGATAGAGTCAGAAATTTCGCTATGTCGCCGAGATCCGCGTCGACAACCGGGTCTGCCGCCATCTCGACAACCATGCCAAGCTCCGCTGCTTCTTGTTCGACGTGATCATAAGAAGGATTGGTTTATGCTGATATAATCGCCCTTAGCGCGCCTTCGACCGATTGAGCGCCGCGTTCAATGTGAGAATATCGATTCCCCTTCGTATCGAGGCCTCAATGGCGTAATCGAGCATGCGTCGCGAGACGCCGTATGGGCTCGGCGCATCCCCGACATCGTGAGTGAAAAAGACGAGCCATCCATTATTGTCGATTGCTTGATCGAAATAACGATCTATCTCGGCGTAGCCTATCGACGCTTCGCCAAGAGCGACGCTCCGAATGAATTGGGCGTCGATCGTCCCGCCGTTGACTCCGCTTTCGACGCCTCGGCTCGATCTGACAAGCTTTGAGAGCCGCAGCTTTCTCGCGAAGCTCGCCAGACCATAGGGATAGGCGAAGTTTTCAGCGAGGGCGCCCGGATCGATCGACCGCAGCGTCTCGCGATTACGCGCGATGTCCGCGGTGAATTCGGAGGCGCCGTGCAGTCCGACGGGAAGGTGCGCGTGTCCGTGCAACCCGATTTCGTGCCCTCCGCGATGGAGTTCGCGAACCCCCTCGGCGTCGATCACGGTCCAGTGCGGCGTGCGACGGCCCAGCAGCGCGGTGGAAATGTAAAACGTTCCACGCGCCTTTGCTTGTTCGAGTAGCCGCGCTCCCTCGGTGAGCGCCGTTTCCGGCACGTCGTCGAAGGTGAATGTCACGATCGGCTTTTCGTTTTTCAACACGACGCGCCGCGTCGGAATATGACGCGACAGGCGCGCTGAAATGCGAACGCCCAGGGACCGATGGGCGTCCCAATCGGCGAGAGAATTGAGATAGACGGAAGAATCGGCGCGTCCATCGTCGACGATGCCGGGTGCGCCCGGTCGTTTAGCGCGAGAAGCCGCGAATTCCGGATCATTCAAATTCATTGTTTCGACCTTTTCGCGCACATCCGTGTCGATTTGGAACAAAGGCCCGGATTTTTCAGCGATCTTTAAAAAATCGTGCCAGCGACTGGCGTCGCCAAGACTCCCTCTTTTCATTGCCTAGACGCGCCGTTTATTAATTAAGTTTGGAGCTTTGGATTGCGTCATTCCAAAATCGGGTATGCTTGCGAGCAACTAATTCGTCTTGCGGATAGGGACGTAAAACTATGCAACAACAGTCTCAGCATCTGACCCGACTTCGCCAGTTGATACCGGTGGGGCCCGACAGGAAATTGGATCATTCCATTCTAAATACATATGTCGATGCGATAAACAACCTTATCCCGCTGACCGCGAGTATCAACACTATAAACCGGAATACCTTCCGCAAGGCGCGCGTGAGGCGCTTTCTCTCAATTGTTGACGAGATAATTCGAACCAAAGGAAAATGCGACATTCTCGACGTCGGCGGCACGCTCGCTTATTGGCAGGGACTGGAGCCATTCTGGCGCGACCGGCCAGTCCATTTCACATTGGTGAATGTCGAAAGCGAGCCGACGCACGACGAGCGTTTTCGTAGCATTGCTGGCGATGGCCGCGCTCTGGATCAATTCCAGGACCGGAGCTTCGACGTGGTGCATTCAAATTCCGTGATCGAGCATGTCGGAGGATGGCGGGAGCAATGGAGGATGGCGCGGGAGATCAGTCGCCTCGCGCCGCGCTATTTCGTGCAGACGCCGAATTTCTGGTTTCCGCTCGAACCACATTTTCGTGTGCCGTTCATCCACTGGCTGCCGGAACCTTGGCGTATATCCATCCTGATGCGATGGGCTTGCGGGTTCCATCCGCGCGCGCGGTCGGCCGGCGAAGCGCGTCAAATGCTCGACGACGCCCGGCTTCTCGACGCGCGAGCGATGAGAGAATTGTTCCCCGACGCCGTGGTCGAGCGTGAACGATTCGCCGGATTAACGAAGTCGTTAATCGCGGTTCGTTGAACGACGGGCGCGAAGCCGACCCCGCCCTCGTCCGACACGCCGAGGAGTATCATGTGTCGAGGATCTATCGTCGCGCCGAAATGAAGAGGCGCGCGCTTTTGCTCTCATTCGCGCTCTCGCTCCCTTTCGCCGCCGGGGCGTCCGCCGCCACGCGACCGGCTCCGCCCCGCATGGGCATGTTCGTGCGCTGGGCTCAGGAGCCCGACGGAACGGACCGCGGCGGCCGGGAAGCTTCCTTGCGGGCGCGCGAGCAAAGCTTGAACTTGCCGCCATCCTCTGTCGTCGCGCTCGATTATTTCGGCGTCGACAGCTGGGCGGAAATGGCGAAATACAATTGGGTCCCGGCCTATTGGCGGCAAAAAAATCCGGCGCGAAAGCTGATCTGGTCCGTCGCCCTGACAATGCAGGGAACCGCGCTCAAGGAGGTGGCGGGCGGCGCCCATGACGCCGATTTCGAGGTCGCCGCGGAGTCCATCGCCGCGTCGCAGCCCGACGCCATCGCGCGAATCGGCTGGGAAATGAACGGCGACTGGTTTCCTTGGGCGGCCGGCGGCGTCGCGGCGGATTACATCGCGGCCTATCGGCGCGTTGTCGGGATATTTCGCAAGGCGTCGCCTCGCTTCACCTTCGCCTGGTGTCCCGGCGCCGGGCGCCTCAACAGTTCGCCCGAACTCGCCTATCCCGGCGACGACGTGGTGGACACGATCGGCCTCGATATTTACGACGTGCCGAGCAGCGCGCCCCCGACCGAGGCCTGGAAGAGCGGTTTGGAAGGGCCCTTCGGCCTGCGCTGGCTGGAGGATTTCGCGACCCGCCATGGCAAGCCGATGCACATCGGCGAATGGGGCGTTGGCCTGAAGGACGCGCCGGATAATCCGTATTTCGTCGAACAAATGAGCGCATGGCTGCGTCGTCACGCCGGGGCGATCGCGTTTCACGTATATTTCGACGCGCCTCCCTCCGAACTCGACAGCGGCAAATTTCCTAAATCGCGCGAGCGCTTCATGAGGCTGTTTTCGGGAGCGGCGCGCTAAACTCTTTGCGGTTTCATCCTTCGGCGAGGCTTGGAGCAGGCCAAAGCCCGACTCCGTCAATGGCGCCATCATCTGGGGGGAAGACCACACGCCGCAAAGCCGAAGCCCCGCGGCGCTCCGTAACGCCATCTAACGCGCGCTTCGTCCAAAATCCACGGGCACGCCAAAGCTTTGCGCCAGAAACAGGCCGCCGTGAACGAGTCCGGCGTTGTCGATGCCGTGTTCGAGCCCCGCCGAGAGGTGCCACTGCGCGGGAATGCTCATCTCGCCGAGAAGATTGATCGACAGGAACAGCGCCTCGGCCGGGATCAGCGTGTCTTCCTCACCATGCGCCAGCAGGATCGCCGGCGGAACGGCATGTTCGACGCGTTCTTCACCCGGCTGCGCCGGTCCCATCACGAGCACGCCGGAATAGCCGAGGATGGCGCGTGGCGCGATCCTGCGGCGCAGCCCCGTGTGCAGCGCCATCATCGTCCCTTGGCTAAAGCCCACCAGCGCCAGCGCTCGCTCGTCGAGCCCGCGCCGCTCCAGTTCCGCGTCGATGAAGGCGTCGAGCGTCGGACGCGCCCCCGTTACTCCGCGCCAACGCTCGTTTGGATCGCGCATTGTGAGAGGAAACCATTGCCGCCCGCTGGGCGACATCCCGCAACGTTCCGGGGCGTTCGGCGCCACGAAGTCCGCGTCGGGCAGAAAATTGCGCCATTGCCGGCCGATCTCGATCAAATCGCCGCCATCCGCGCCGTAACCGTGCAGAAAAATCACCAGTTGCTTCGCGGCGCCGGATTTCGCCTGCACTCTTGGACCATCGATGGGCGTCGCCATGTCGCTTGCCTTTTTTGCTTTTGGCCTTATGCGCGCATGGTTTTGAGGCTTCCGCGCGAAAGGTCAAGAGGATTGCCGGCGACCGAGAGGCGCGCCCGCGCATAAAAATCGACGCGGTTCGACTATCGTGGCGAAAATTTCAGCGCGACGCCGTTGATGCAGTAGCGCAGACCGGTCGGCGGCGGGCCGTCGTCGAACACATGGCCGAGGTGGGAGCCGCAACGAGCGCAGTGCACCTCCGTCCGCACCATCAAATGGCCGCGGTCCTGCGACGTCTCCAGCGCGCCTTCGAGCGGATCGAAGAAGCTCGGCCAGCCGGTTCCGCTGTCGAATTTTTCCGTCGACGCGAACAAGGGCTGGTCGCAGCCGGCGCAGGAAAAGACGCCCGCGCGTTTCTCGTGATTTAGCGCGCAACTGCCGGGGCGCTCCGTGCCATGCTCCCGCATGACCTGATATTGCTCGGGACTGAGGCGCGCGCGCCACTCCGCCTCGCTGCGCGTCACCTGAAAGTTTTTGGCTGGGGTCATGGCGTTGGTCTCCTCGAAGCGTCGCCCTTGGCACGCTCCAAAAGGGCGCGCGGGGCTCTCCACGAACATATAAGCGCAATCCAAAACCAAGCGCGCCGCGCCGTGTCAGCCGTCCTGTTCGGCGGCGAGCTCCAGCCATTGCTCCTCGGCGCCCGCAAGCGCCTTCGCGAGGTCCTCGCGTTGCGCGGCAAGGCGCGCGGCCTCGTCGCGGTTGCGCGAAAATGCGTCCGGAGCGGCCAGCGCGGCGTCCACCCGGGCCAGCAGCTTGGTGAATTTTTCGACCTTTTCCTCGGCGCTCGCGAGCTGGCGGCGCGCGAAGCCGGGATCGCGCCGTCCCTTGCCGGCCGGGGGCTTTTCGAGGCTCGCCTCGGCGGGAGCCGCCGCCGGCGCGCGAGGCTCCTCGCCGCGCGTCTTGCTTAAAACATGGCGCGCATAATCGTCCACATCGCCGTCGAAAACACGAACGCGTCCGTCCTCGACGACCCACAGTTGTTCGGCGCAGGCTTCCAGCAGATAGCGGTCATGCGAAACCAGCACCACCGCGCCTTCATATTCGTTGATCGCGTCGATCAGAGCCGCGCGACTGTCAATATCAAGGTGGTTGGTCGGCTCGTCGAGTATCAGCAGATGCGGTCCGTGAAACGAGGCGACGCCGAGCAGCAGTCGCGCCATTTCGCCGCCCGACAGCCGCTCCACCTTGGTGTCTGCCTTGGCGCCGGAAAAGCCCGAGCGCGCCGCCATCGCGCGCACCCGGGCCTGAGG
>JBAWEN010000015.1:0-2636 GCA_049591215.1 Methylocystis sp.
CGCTTCGGCGGTTCGTCTGGCGCCGCCGCGCCGTCGGGCGGCGATTCGCTTGTGGGAGCGCCCGCGCCGCGACCAAAGAGCCGCGCGAAAACGCCGCGTTTTTCTTTCGCCTCCTCGCCGTCCTTACTCATTGAAACTCCCGCTTCGCGGCCAAAACTCCAGCGCCAAGTCCGCCGCGGAAGCCAGAGTTGGCGACTTTGGCCGCGCTTTCAAGCCATTTGCGTTATATCTCATCCGCCAGCCCGCGCCAGCCGCGTCTTTTCCTCGACCTCAAAAGAGCGCCCGCCCTTGCCCTTCTCGATTCTGACGCCGCTCATCGTCGCCACGGCCTTGTTCATGGAGAATCTCGACGGCACCGTATTGGCGACGGCCCTGCCGGCGATGGCCGTGGATTTGAGGGAGGATCCTGTCGCGCTCAAACTCGCGCTGACGTCCTACCTTCTCGCCCTCGCGGTTTTCATACCGCTGTCGGGCTGGGCCGCGGATAAATTCGGCGCGCGCAAGGTGTTTCGCGCGGCGATCCTTGTCTTCACCCTGGGTTCGATCCTGTGCGGCCTTTCCACCACGCTGCTAGATGTCGTGCTGTCGCGCGTCGCGCAGGGCATGGGCGGCGCCATGATGGTGCCCGTGGGGCGCCTGGTGATTTTGCGCACGGCGCCGCGCGCGGAGCTTGTGCGCGCCCTGGCCTGGCTCACGATACCCGCGCTCGTCGGCCCCTTGATCGGCCCGCCGCTCGGCGGCTTCATCGCGACCTATTTTCACTGGCGCTATATTTTCTGGATCAACGTGCCGATCGGCGCGCTTGGCGTGTTGCTGACCAGTCGCTACATCCCCGATCTGCGCGAGGCGGACGTGGGGCCGCTCGACGTGCGCGGCGCGATGCTCTCGGGTTTGGGGCTCTCCTGTCTGGTGTTTGGTCTCAGCGTCGTCGGACGCGGCTTCGCGCCCCCGCTGGTCGTCGCCGGGCTGATCATCGTCGGCGCCGGCGCGATTTTCGCCTATGTGCGACATGCGCGGGCGGCGCCAGCGCCGATCCTCGATCTGGGCTTGCTCGCCAAACCGACCTTTCGCGCCGCGATCGTTGGCGGCTTTCTGTTTCGCATCGGCATTGGGGCCATTCCGTTTCTGTTGCCGCTGCTGTTGCAAGCGGGTTTCCATTTAACGGCCTTTCAATCGGGATCGCTGACCTTCGTCGCGGCGGCGGGAGCGATGGCGATGAAGACGGCGGCTCAGCCGATCCTGCGCGCTTTCAGCTTTCGCCGCGTGCTGATCGTCAACGCGCTGGCGTCGTCGGCGTTTCTGGTCGTCAACGCCTGGTTCACCGCCGCGACGCCGCATTGGATCGTCATGGCCGTGCTGCTGGTCGGCGGCTTCTTCCGCTCGCTCGAATTCACCGCGCTCAACGCCATAGGCTATGCCGAGATCGATCAGCGCGCGATGAGCCGGGCGACCAGTTTCTCCGCGGTGGGCCAGCAGCTATCGCAATCGGCGGGCGTCGCGATCGGCGCCGCTTCGCTGGAGATCGCCCGTGCGTCGCACGGCGGCGGCGCGCTGCTGACGGCGGATTTCACGCCGGCGTTTTTCGTGGTGGCGGCGGTGTCGGCGGCGTCGGTGTTTTCCTTCTGGCGGCTCGCGCCCAACGCGGGCGACGAACTGGCGGGACGCGTGGAGGTGGAGGGCGCGGCGTGAGGCGTTATGCTTCTTGCGCCGTCCCGCGAAATCCCGTCGCCAGCACATAAAGCTCGGCGGACCCGGCTCGGCTGGCCGCCGGCTTCACATGGCGCACCACGGCGAAATCGCGCTTGAGCCGCGCGAGCAACTGCCCCTCGGTGCCGCCCTGCAGCACCTTGGCGACGAAAAAGCCGCCGGGCGAGAGCACCTCGCACGCGAAATCCGCCGCCAGATCCGCCAAGGCGACGATCTTGAGGTGGTCGGTCGCCTTGTGACCCGTCGCGTTGGCGGCCATGTCGGACATGACGCCATCGGCCCCGCCGCCGAGCATCGTCTTGATGAACTCGGGCGCGTCCTCGTCGTTGAAATCCTTGACCGCGAACGAGACGCCGGAGATCGGCTCCATGTCGAGCAAATCGACGCCGACGACCTGGCCCTTTCCCTCGGCGACTTTCACCCGTTCGGCCGCGATCTGCGACCAGCCGCCCGGCGCGGCGCCAAGATCGACGATGCGCATTCCCGGTTTCAGGAGATGATAGCGCTCGTCCATCTCCAGCAGTTTATAGGCCGCGCGGGAGCGATATCCGTCACGCTTGGCGCGCGCGACATAGGGGTCGTTGAGCTGCCGCTGCAACCACAGCGTCGACGACAGCGAGCGCTTTCGCGCGGTTTTCACCCTCACTTTGAGCGAGCGTCCGCCCTCGCGGCCGTCGCCGCCCTCGCCGGTCTTCGTCATGCGGAGACCCTTTCGCGCGGTGTGAACAGGCCGTCCGCGCCGGCCTCCATCGTAAATCGCCGTTTGTGATAGGCCGAGAGCGTGTCGCGGTGGCCGATCGAAACGACGCTTGTGTTCGGCAGGCGCTGTTTGAGCGCCCCGTAAATGTCGGCTTCGAGCGTTTCGTCGAGCGCGGAAGTGGCTTCGTCGAGGAAGAGCCAGTCGGGCTTCGCGAGCAGCGCCCGCGCGA
>JBAWEN010000016.1:0-3137 GCA_049591215.1 Methylocystis sp.
GAGAGGAGGCGGCCGGCGATCCGCCCGTTCTTATTATGATTGTTATCTCGTTAATTTATGGCGAAGGGAGCCGCGTTGACGCCCCCTCTCCCCGCTCGCGGGGAGAGGTAGGTGAGGGGCTTGGGGCGTTGGGCCTGAACGAGCCGATCAAGCGCAGAACGTGTCAGGAATCGCCCAACTTACCGTCATTACGACGAGCATGAGCAACGAAACACTCGAGAGACAGGGTCGACTCCTGGATTGCTTCGCCTTCGGCTGGCGATGACGAGGAGGCGATTGACTGAGCCGAATTCACCCCGTCAACCGGTGACAAAGTCCGTCCAACTGCTCCAGCGTCTCATAGCGAATGCGCAGTTCGCCGCGCTCGCCATTGTGATGAATCGTCACAGTCAGGCCCAGGGCGTCGCTTAGCGTCTTTTCGACTGCGAGGGTGTCCGCGTCCTTGTCCTCGCGCGGCTTGCGCGGCTTGACGCCCGCGTCGGAAGCCTGGCGTCGCGCGCGCTCCTCAATGTCGCGCACGGTCAGGCCTTCCGAGACAATCTTGCGCGCCACCGCGTCCGGATCCTTCACCGACAGCAGCGCGCGGGCGTGGCCGGCGGAAATGGCGCCCTCGGCGACGAGACGCCGGCTCGCCTCGGGCAGATTTAGCAGCCGCAGCGTGTTGGCGACGTGCGAGCGGCTCTTGCCGATGATTTTCGCCAGCTCCGATTGGGAATAGCCAAAATCGGCCCCAAGCCGCTCATAGCCGCGCGCTTCCTCGATCGCGTTGAGATCCTCGCGCTGGACGTTCTCGATGATCGCCAGCTCAAGAGCCTCGCGGTCGTCAGCCTCATGAATGACCACGGGGATATCGGCGAGACCCGCGAGTTGCGCGGCCCGCCAACGCCGTTCGCCGGCGATGATTTCGTAGGCGTCGGCGACGCCGGCGATGGTGCGGACGACGACCGGCTGAATAATTCCTTTTTCGCGGATGGAAGCGGCGAGGTCCACGAGGTCTTCCTCTCGAAAACTGGTGCGCGGGTTGCGTGGATTGGGACGCAGAAACTCGATGGGAATACGGCGCTGACCGCGCGTGCGCTCGATCGCCGGCGCCTCGTCGCCAGCGTCGCCGATTAAGGCCGCCAAACCCCTGCCCAAACGCGGCCGCGCTTCCTCCGCCATCTCAGAACTTCCCCTCAAATATTCGCCACGGCCGATCAGGCGGCGCGCAGGCGTCTTTCCCTCTGAATGACTTCCGAGGCCAGCTTCAGATAGGCTTGGCTGCCGACGCATTTCAGATCATAGAGCAGCACCGGCTTGCCATGCGACGGCGCCTCGGATATCCGCACATTGCGCGGGATCATCGTCTCGTAAACCTTGTCGCCCATGAAACGGCGCACGTCCGCGACCACCTGCGTCGCCAGATTATTGCGCGCGTCGAACATGGTCAGGACTACGCCATGGATGGACAGCTTGGGATTCAAGGTGCGCTTGACTTGCTCGACCGTCGACAGAAGCTGCGACAGGCCTTCGAGCGCGAAAAACTCGCATTGCAACGGCACCACAACCGCGTCGGCGCTGGCGAGCGCGTTGATCGTCAGAAGATTGAGCGACGGCGGACAGTCGATGAGAATATAGCTGTAGTGGCGCGCATTGATGTGACGCTCGGCGGCGGCCAGTTCCGCCAGCGCGCGCTTCAAGCGAAAGGCGCGGTCCTTGTCGCCGGCGATTTCCAGCTCCACGCCGAGAAGGTCGAGGGTCGAGGGCGCGACCGACAGGCGTGGCACCGCCGTTGGCACGATGGCGTCATCGAGACTGCTTTCCCCGAGCAGAACGTCATAGGTGGAAATGCTTCGACTTTTGCGATCGACACCGAGACCGGTCGAGGCGTTGCCCTGTGGATCGAGGTCGATGACCAGCACATTTTCTCCGACGGCGGCAAGCGCCGTACCGAGATTGATCGCGGTCGTGGTCTTGCCGACGCCGCCCTTTTGGTTGGCGAGCACGAGGACGCGTGGAACGATTGGCAGCTCGGTCAAGGGGCAATCTCCGGAGACCTGGTCTCTTCAGCGCGAGGTTGCGCCCGTTCCGTTCGAATCGGCTTTTTCCACGACAATAATACGCGCGGCGGTGTTGGTGCGGCTAATAATGTTTCGTGTCTGGAAGCTACTCTCCGGCGTCAAAGCGGTCAATTCGCCGCGCCAGTCCTCGCCCTTTAAAAACACGCCAATCGCGCTTTTCAACAGATGTTCGCGCGACCAGTCGACAAGGCGCGGCAGGGGCGCCAGGGCCCGGGCGCAGATTCCGTCGATTTGACCAATCAGCGGCGGCAATTCCGACTCGATGCGTCCCACATGGACGATCGCCGGCGCGCATGTTTCACGTGAAACAGCTCTCAGAAAAGCCGCCTTGCGTTGGTCGCTCTCGATCAAATGGACAATGGCCTCGGCGCGCGACTTCAGCAAGATCGCCAGCACCATTCCGGGAAATCCGGCGCCCGACCCCAGATCCGCCCAGCGAGAAATATTGGGAAAGGTTTCGAAAAGCTGAGCCGAATCGGCGAAATGCCGCGTCCAAAGCGCCGCCTGCGTTGGACCCGAGACCAAATTGATTCTCGTCTGCCATGTCCGTAGCAAGGATTCATAGGCCTCCAATTCGGCGGCCGCCCCGGCTAGGGAGGGGCAAAGCGCGATAGCCGCCGCCTGGTCGGAACGCGCGCCCCTGCTCACCTGCGTCGCGCCCGCGCCGCGAGCAGCGTGAGAGCCGCCGGGGTGATTCCCTCGATCCGCTGAGCCTGACCAATCGTGCGCGGCCGCAGAAATTTGAGCTTGGCTTTCAATTCGGCTGAAAGTCCCGCAATCCCCGAATAGTCCAGCGCCGGCGGGAGCGAGAGCTCTTCGTCGCGGCGATAGGCCTCAATGTCCGATGCTTGGCGATCGAGATACACCGCATAACGCGCGTCAATTTCGACCTGAGCCGCGGTGGCGTCGTCGACCGAGGTTAGCTCCGGCCAAATCGCGCGCAGCCGGTCGAATCCGATCTCCGGGAAGGACAACAGCGCGAAAGCGCTGCGCCTTTGACCGTCTTGCGTCACCGGCAGCCCATGCCGCGCCGCGGCGGCGGATGTCAACGCGAGTTCTTCGACCAAGGCGCGCGCC
>JBAWEN010000017.1:0-3049 GCA_049591215.1 Methylocystis sp.
GCTGAGCCACGAAGACAAGGCCGCGATCGACGCATTGAAAAAATTGCTCAGCGCGGTCGCGGATAAGAAGCAAACGCACGGCAGGAAGGCGATGCGGCCGTGAGGCGTGTCGCCCCGCGCTTCCCTCTTCCCGCATGCGTGGAAAGGGAGAGCCCGCGCCTGCTTACTTCGGGTCGACAGGTCTGGCCGGGAACCCCTCCGGCTGTAGGGCCGGCGCGAGCCTCACCCCGGTGATTTCAAACTGCGATCGACGGCGGCAGAGGAGTGGGAGGGGCAGATCGAGCGCGAACAGCTTCTGCTCATATTGCAGGGACACCGGGCTTCCCGGCGGGACGGCGTCCAACTGCTTGCGGACATCCGGGTCCGGCACGGAGAAATAGAAAGTGTTGTCGATCGGCGCGCCTCCCGAACGCAAGGCGCTCGACCTCGAGAAACTGGGCTGGGCCAATTCGCCTTCCATCGTCCAACAGGCGACGCCCTTCGTGGACAGTTTGGAAAGAACGCCGGCGCGTTCCCCGACCGAGAAGTTGAAGAGGCTCAGCAGCAGCGCTCCAGCGTAAAGCAGCGCGATCGGAACGATCAGCAGGAGGAGCAGCTTCATTTTCCCGGACAGCGCCCAAAAGCGGCCGAAGAGGCTTGGGGTCTTCGTGGAGGTCGAACTCATGGCTTCCTTCCAAATCTCTCGCTGGTCCGCGCCCCGCTCGGCGTTCGGTCCGAAACCCCGTAAGCTTGCCCGCGATAAACGCTTTGCACAAGCACAAAAGTCTGGGACGAGCAGTTTCGGGCCCTGGCTTTCGCCGTCCATTCCTCAGCGCGCCTCACGAAATCCATTCGCATTTTTCGTGACGGTATCGTGAAGCCGAAATTTACGCGGACCGCGACAGCGGCCCGTTGGCCTTCTTCCAGGCGTCGATGCCGCCGTGAATGTGACAGGCGGTCGTGAGGCCGGCATCCTGCGCGGCCTGCACCGCCATCGCCGAGCGCTCGCCGAAGGCGCAATAGAACAGGATCCGCTTGCCGGTCGCCTCGGCCAATTCATGCAACATGCCGCCCTCGCCGATGTTTTCCTGCAAGTCCGGATAGGGCGCGTGCAGCGAGCCGACAATGCTTCCGTGCTTTTCACGTTCGCTCTTCTCGCGCAGGTCGACGATCACGACGTCGGGGCGGCCGCGCAGCAATAGGGCCTCGGCGGCGGAGACCGCCCAGCCCCTGCTCGCGATCTCGTCCTGGTGGAGACCAACATGCATGTTGGCGGGCACCGCCACATCCATCATCTTGGGATTGGGCAGCTTCAGATTATTCATGAGGTCGACATATTCGTCGACCGATCCGACCTGGAGCCGCGGGTTGAACCGCTTCTCCTCGCCGATGGTCGAGACCATGTCGCCTTTGTAATCATGCGCGGGATAGACGAGCGTCTCGCTCGGCAGCTTGAGCAGCTTGCCGAAGAGCGAGTCATATTGCGCGCGCGGGTCGCCATTCTGGAAATCGGTGCGGCCGGTGCCGCGGATCAGCAGCGTGTCGCCGGTGAACACGCGGTCTTCCATCAGAAACGAATAGGAGTCGTCGGTGTGGCCCGGCGTGTACAAGACATCGAGGCCGAGCCCCTCGATATCGATGCGGTCGCCTTCGGTCATCCGCATGGAGACGACGTCGGCGTGCGTTTGTTCGCCCATCACCGTGATGCAATGCGTGCGGTCGCGCAACGCGCCGAGCCCGGTGACATGGTCGGCGTGCAGATGCGTGTCGACGGCCTTGACCAGCTTGAGATCGAGCTCGCGCACGAGCTGGAGATAGCGCTCGACCTTCTCCAGAACTGGATCGATGATCAGAGCCTCGCCGCCGTGCCGGCTGGCGATGAGATAAGTGTAGGTGCTCGACACGCTGTCGAACAGTTGGCGAAAGATCATGGACGTCCTCCGCGGCGCGACGGCCATTCGAAATGTTGTTCCCGGACGACGCCCGCGAGCATCGACCGGGAACGGCCAGAAACTTAACTCTCAGCGCGGCTGCGGCACGATGCGCAGATAGGGCCTCGGCGCCTCCCAACCATCGGGATAGACCTTCTTGGCCTCTTCGTCCGAAACCGAACCGGCGATGATCACATCCTCGCCTTGCTTCCAGTTCACGGGGGTCGCCACCTTGTGTTTGGCGGTGAGTTGCAACGAGTCGATCACCCGCAGCACCTCGTCGAAATTGCGCCCCGTCGTCATCGGATAGACGATCAGCAGCTTGATCTTCTTGTCCGGGCCAATGACGAACACATTGCGCACGGTCTGATTGTCGGCCGGCGTGCGCGCGCTGGCGTCGCCGGAGGCGCTCGCCGGCAGCATTCCGTAAAGCTTCGAGATGCGCAAATCCGTGTCGCCGATCATCGGATAGTTTGGCGCTACGCCTTGCGTCTCCTCGATGTCGACAGCCCATTTGGCATGATTCTCGACCGGATCGACGCTGAGCCCGATCGCCTTGACGTTGCGGCGGTCGAATTCCGGTTTAAGCTTCGCGACATAACCGAGTTCGGTGGTGCAAACCGGCGTAAAATCCTTCGGGTGCGAAAAAAAGACCGCCCAGCCGTCGCCGATCCATTGGTGGAACTTGATTGGCCCATGCGTGGTTTCGGCTTCGAAATCCGGGGCCGTGTCGCCGATCTGTAAGGACATGCCGATCTCCTTGGCGTTAGCCAGTCAGTCATTCTTGCGCGGACGCCTGATCGATAAAGCCGCGACTTGGCTATACCTATCGCCCTCGCGCGTTCCGTCAATACGCGCGACCCGTCCCGCGCGAAAAGGTTGCGGTCGCGCTGTGGACCGCCGTAATCGACGGCAAGTACTATAAAGCCAGTCAACTGATCAAGCAGGTTCAGGACAGCGCGCGCTCGGATGTGATACGAACTCCGCCCGATCGCTTCGTGGCGCGAAATGCCCCGAGCCCCTCACCGTACCTCTCCCCGCAAGCGGGGAGAGGAGGCGGCCGGCGATCTGCCCATTCTTATATATGATGGTTATCTCGTTAATTTATGGCGAAGGGAGCTGCGTTGACGCTCCCTCTC
>JBAWEN010000018.1:0-14512 GCA_049591215.1 Methylocystis sp.
TATAGGATGCGACCGTCTCCTCGGGCACGCGGATCTTGACGCGGAACATGAGCTTTTCGCGCTCGCTCTTCGTCTCGACCTGCTTTGGGGTGAATTGGGCCTCGGGCGACACGAAACTCACATAGCCCGCGAAGGCGCGGCCCGGCAGAGCGTCCAGGATGAGTCGCGCCTCCGCGCCGTTCTTCAGTTTCGCGGCCTGCTCGGAAGGGAGGAAAATTTCCATGTAAACGTCATTGAGATTGACCAGCGTCAGCGCCTTGCCCCCCGCGGCCAGGACCTCGCCGACTTCGGCCAGCCGATACAGCACTCTGCCCTGAACTGGAGATTTGAGCGTCGCGTCGTCGATGCGGGTTTGGATCGTCGCTACGTTCGCCTCCGCGACCTTGACCTCTTGCTCATTCGTGCGCAGCTTGGCCTCCTCCTCCTCAAGGCCAGCCGAGGTTGTTTTCAGCGCCATTCTGCGCACATCCAGATCCCGCTGGGAGCCAGCGCGCTCAGCGACGAGCGCGGTGCTGCGCTTAACCTCGATCTTGGCGAGCTCGATTTGGGCCTTGCTCCTGGCGATCGACGCCTTGGTGATCGCCGCTTTTTGCCGCGTGGCCGCGACGTTCAACCTGGCCTCGGCCAGTTGCGCCTCCAGCGTCGCGGTGTCCATTCGGACCAGCACATCGCCCGGCTTCACGAGCGCGCCTTCGTCGACGCGGATTTCCTTGACCCTCAAGGCCTCCTTGGCGGCGATGTCCACGAGCTTCGCCTCGATCCGGCCGTTGCCCGAGGCGATTCCCTTCGGCAAGGCGGTCTGCATGTCGCGCCAATGTTGGTAGCCGAAGAAACCGCCGGCCGCGATAGCGGCCACAACGATCCACATCAGGTATTTTTTGGACATCAGCGCATCCTCTCGCGAGCGGGCAAAGGCATGCCGCGTGTAGGCCCGCCTAAAACGACTCACCTACTTTATATCATCGCGCACGGTCCGCCGGGAACCGTGTGACTCCTTTCCGCGCCGAGAACATCGCCCGTTGCAACAAACCAGACCTGCCGCGGGGAGCGAAATCGCAAACTCACGAGCGGCGTCTTTGCTATTGTTTTCATTTCGTATTTTAGACACAGCGAGCACGAAGCAAGCCCCGGCGCTCGTTACATTCCGTCCGAGAGCCTCCATGCGCGCTTCGCGATCTCGAGTTCTTCATTTGTCGGGATGACAAAGGCCGCGATCCGCGATCCCCGCGCGTTGATTCGTGTTTCGCCTTTGTCGTTCGCCGCGGCGTCGAGCGTCAGTCCGAGCCAAGAGCAACCGTTCGCCACTTCCCTCCGCGTCGCGGCGTCGTTCTCGCCTGTCCCTCCTGTGAAGACCAGCGCATCGAGGCCGCCCAGCGCCGCCGCCAAAGAGCCGATCTCGCGCACGATGCGATAAATGAACAGTTCAATTGCCTCTTCCGCCGCGCGTTCCGAGGACGCGCGCAGCGTCCGCATGTCGGAGGAAAGGCCGGAGACGCCGAGCAGGCCGGATTTGCGGTAAATGAAATCCTCAAGCTCGCGCGCGCCGAATCCGTATTGGTCTATCAGATGGATGAGAACGCCAGGATCGAGGGCGCCGCGACGCGTTCCCATCATCAGCCCATCGACGGCCGTAAATCCCATCATGCTCGCCACGCCGCGACCGTCTTTTATCGCAGATAGGCTCGCGCCGTTTCCAAGGTGCGCGATGATGAGACGAACAGTCGCGAGTTCCGGAGCGAGTTCTCTGAACCGGGACGAGACATGTTCATATGAAATGCCGTGGAAACCATACCGCCGGACCCCGACCTGTGAATATTTTCGTGGGATTGCGAAAGCTTGCGCCAGCGCCGGTTGACCGTGGTGGAAAGCCGTGTCGAAACATGCAATTGCGGTAGCTCCGGATGCGACGCCTTGATCGCCCGGATGACGGCAAGATTGCGTGGCTGGTGCAACGTCGCGAGCGGAATGAACGTGGCGAGTTTGGCAATGATCTCGTTGTTCAAAGGCGCCGGCGCCGAATAGTCGGGCCCTCCATGAACGACGCGGCGCCCGACGGCCGAGATATCTCGCCCCTCCAGCCCTGGCGCCGCGATCCGCATCATCGTCCGCGTCGCGGCCGCGTGATCGAATCCTTCTTCTGACAGATCCTCCCGCACGAGCGTTTTGCCTCGGGCGTCGGAAAGTCTCGCGCGCGGCTTCGCGCCTATCCCTTCAATCTTGCCTTTCATTAGCAGGCCGCTGTCGACATAGACCGTGTCGCCTGTCAGTCTTCGCGCGCCTTGCGCCCAGCAAGAACCGGATTGATTTTCGTTTCCATGCCGTCCTCACTCCGCATGCGTCGCCGCTTGATCGCGGCGAAATTTTGCGAGGAGCGCGGCGACCGCGCAAGACGCGAGCCGCGCCGTCACGGAGTCCGCGCGGCTCGTCGGAATGATCGGAACTCTGGCGCCGAGCACGACGCCGGCGGCGCCCGCGAGAAAGGAAAGCGCCTTGGCGAGCACATTGCCGGCCTCGAGATCCGGCGCGGAGGCCAAGCTTATCCCTGTTGGTTGGCAAGGACGGCAGGCGATTTCCGCCGCGTCAGGAAGTCGCATCGACTGGCGCGGGAAACTTTCGCGCTTAAATGTGACATTTTGGTGTAACGCCTATCGAGGACGCTTTAGCGGACGCCCGCTCAAGGCGCCGCTAAGCTTTCGAGGATGGGGAACGACATGGGAAAATCGAAGAAGGAGAAGGCGAAATACGAAAAGTCGCCGCGGGTCTCCATCTCGCAGGCCTCGATCGACGAAGCGCCCGCTCAGAAGCTGACGCGAAAGGAATATGAAGAGAAGCTGTCCGATTTGCACGTCGAGCTTGTGCAACTGCAGGAATGGGTTCGTCGCGAGAAGAAAAAGGTCTGTATCGCGTTCGAAGGGCGTGATGGCGCCGGCAAGGGCGGCGTCATCAAAGCGCTCACGGAGCGCGTCAGTCCGCGCACGTTCCGCGTCGTGGCGCTGCCCGCGCCGACGGAGCGCGAGAAGTCGCAGATGTATTTGCAGAGATATCTTCCGCATTTTCCCGCGGCCACGGAAGTCGTCATCTTCGACCGAAGCTGGTACAATAGAGCCGGCGTCGAGCGCGTGATGGGGTTTTGCACGGAGCGAGAGCTCGAAGTTTTTTTCCACGGCGCGCCGCAGATCGAGAAGGCGATGGTCGAATCGGGGATCATCTTGCTGAAATATTGGCTCGAAGTGAGCCCGGAGGAGCAGACCAGACGGTTGCAGGCGCGCATCACGGATGGGCGCAAATTGTGGAAATTGTCGGAGATGGATTTGAAATCCTATGCGCGCTGGGACGAATATACGCGCGCCCGCGATGAAATGTTTGAGAAGACGCATATGCCTTGGGCGCCTTGGCGAGTCGCGAGATCGGACGACAAGAAGCGGGCGCGGCTCAATATCATCACCGATCTGCTAAGCCAGATTCCATACGAAAGGCAGGGGTCCGCGAAAATCGAGCTGCCGAAGCGCAAGACCGACGGCTATGTCGGGTCCGACTACACGTCGAAACTCATCCCCGAAGCGTTCTAGCCGCCACGTCTCCGCGAGTTTGGAAATGTTTCGAGACTTAGTGATCCTAAGCGTAGCTTCCGTTTCGCCCAGAGAGCTGTTTCTTCCGGACTCCAAAAAAACGCTCCGAGCTTTGTCAAACGCACGGGGCGTTTATTTGTTTTCGCCGCGAATATAGGCTTGTTACAATTCAGTAGTGTCGACGTATCTCGCGCCGCTCGTGACGATGGACGCGACGCTCCATGCGCCGCTCGTGGCGATGGGCGCGCCGCTCGACGCGACGCTCGTGGCGATGGACGCGACGCTCGACGCGACGCTCGTGGCGGCGTTGGATTCCAAGCAGCACTTGAGTCACATTTCCTGAGAACGCAGATGTCTCGACCACGCTTGGCGGCGCAGCCATAGGCGTCGCCTCCGCGATCGGCTCATAACCTAAGAGCAACGACGCGCCCAGCGCCAATCCTAAAATTTTAGAGCGGGTCATAGGCAGTCTCCTCTCCACAATTGGGCCTAATGGCCGAAAATCCCCCGACGGGACGATAACTACCTGGGTTTTGCGAAGTCGCTTTTTTGCAAGCGCACGCCACGCTGCTTCGCGAAACGTGGTGGAATGCAACTCAAGCGGCCTACGACTCCCATGGCAAACGCTGACGGGAGGCGCGGAGCGTCAATAGCGCGCGACAACCGGCGCCGAGGCCGGGGCCGGTGCTACGGCGTCGAAGACCCCGCCAACAACCGTGACCGGCGCGGTCAGCAGTTCTATCGGGCCTTCATCGGCGGTCGAGACCGGCTCGCCGCTGACGAGGACGGGCGTATAGACGTAACCCATCTGGCCGGCGTAGGCCGCCTCGCACCATCCGCGATGGCAGCGGGCCATGTCGATCACGGCGTTTGCCGGGATAACCTCGATCACGGCGGCTCTATGCGATGCGTGAGTCCGCAACGCGGTCGGCGCGGTCACCATCGCGTCGAAAGCAAAGGCCGAACTGGCTGTGGCCGCCATGGCGACGCCGGCGAGGATGGGAAGGAACCTTGATGACATTTTCGCCTCCACTCAACTTTCGCATTATTGTTGGGTATGCAGGCCGGTCGGATAGGACGATCATCGTTTGGACCGACGCTCAATAAATGAATGCCGAACCGCCGCGAATGGTTCCCGTTTTCCGCTGGATTGGGGGCGTGACGATTGGACGCGAAGCTGCCGTGAGTTGCGCTGAACCTTCGACGAGCGAAAGCCTTGCGCGGGCGACGGCGCCGGAGTGGCCGTAGTTCGGCCAGAGAATCTCTTGGAACAATTCACGTGGGATGAAATGGCGACGTCCCAATCAAGAAGCCGACGTAGCTCCCGTGACTAACCTGTCCTTGTCGAAAATCAGATCCGAACATATTCATGGCGCAATCCGCCGCGGATCGCGCGATCCCGCCGCCAGGATAACCGATTCTCACCCCATCAACACGGATGAGGTTTTCGGCGCACACAACGGCTTATCGAAGCCCCAGCCATCGGGCCAGCGGTGATTCAGGGCTTGAAGCTTGCACAGACGGATTTATCCTTCCCGCGCGATTGTTGGCGACATCGGGCCGAACACGATTTGCAGCGGTCTGCTGAGAGCCTACCTCACCGCACAGGCGATAGCCTAGACTCGCGAGCTGCAGGCCAGTGAGTTTCAGCAGCGGTCCGGGGACAACGCCGCTCGTATTCCTGATATGGGCGAGAAATAGCCGACGCAGCGCAGGTTTGTAAGAACGGGAGAACAAGGCCACCATCTCCGGGTCGACAACTCCGCCGGTTGCTGCACCAGCCCAGGGCGCGTGAAAGCCGAAGACGGCCTCCGGAGAGACGCAAGAGCGGCGCGCCGCCAGAAACAGTGTGCAAGACGAGTCGCATTCCACGGCGCCGATGCGAACCTGCTCACCGCGCGCTTCAGCACGGGCGAGTCGGGCCATATAAGACTCGACCACTCCACCAGGATCGTCATTGACGACGTCCAAGGCGCGCGCTGGCGCGGAGAGCAGGACAAGCCCCATCATTCCTGCAAGACCAAGAGATCGCAGCATATTTTAATTTTCCTTACCGACGCTTTGCGCATTGCGTCGCAGTTTTTCACTCCGCGGACGTCGCGAACCGAAGCGAACGTCACCGAGGAAAGTCCCACGGCCGGAGGAGTATTTTATGCGTGTTGGCTTCCAGCCAGATCAAGTGCTTCATTAATAAGTATATTTTTGGCGGAAAAAAGGCAGCTGAGACTTCCGATAAAAGATTTCATATTACTCTAAATTCGGTCATTGGGACCGACCGAATCTACTTGCATCAGCTCTTTCCGAGGAAGGTGCACAGCCCCAAAGCACGCTGGCGACGTTCTTCGGAAGCAAACTAATCGTCGGCGAACCTTAAGTGCGAGTCCGGACCAGGAGGCGCCGACGAATGTCGAGATCGTCGCGGCCATGCTGCTCTCTGTTTGACCGCGCAATCTACCGGCGCGCGCAATCGAGCCATTTTCATATTTGTTTTGCCGCGGCGCTTGAGCGGACCGTCCCGCAACAATGAGCCCTTATTCTTGTCAACAGGGCCACCCGGCGCCAGTCGCAGACTTCCGAAACGACAGAGCAAAATGGAAATGAGCGCGTCATGACAATCGCGACCGAAGAACGCCTCTGAATGAGGAAGTGAAGGTGCAGCCGTTCGTCGCCTGCTAACGCGCGATTATTTCGGTTCTGGAGACCCTACAAAGAGACCGCGGCCGGGTCTGGTCTCGGTCGCGGTCTCGTCGATGCTTCGGTATCGTTCGCCGTTGCTAAACTCTACTCTACCGTTACCGTTCCCCGCGCGCGGCCGCCGGGCACCTTGCAGGAACAGCCCGTTGCAAGCACTCCGGGTTCATAGAGCAAGCATGTCTTCTCGGGAGTCGCGCAATAATCTCCGGAGGCCGGCTCGCTGATCACGCCAACCGCTGGCATCGCGCCGGCATAGCCCCAATGATAATAACCGGGGTAGCCGTAGCCGTAGCCGGAGCCGTAGCCGTAGCCGTAATGTCTGTGCCCATACCAGCCATAATGCATGCCGTGGCGCCAGCCGTGGTGCCTATAGTAGTGGGCCTGCTCGATCGACGTTGGTGGCGCGATGATCTGGGAGCTGGCGACGCTGATAGGACCCGCTGAAGCGGTCGCGGTGAGCGCGAGCAGGGTGGCGCCGGATAGAATTGAAATTGTCTTGATACTCATAGCACACCTCCCCATAGGCTTTCCAACACCACCGGTGCTGGTCAACCAAAAGCCTGATTCAGAAAAACGCTCATCTTGCCGGTTTGTTCCGGGTTGGCCCGAATTTCTTTCCTCTTGGCGGTCTTCGACGACCGCCGGGCATCAAATTGGATTCGACGTACGAGATCGGTCAAAAGCCGCGGTCCCGATGGCCGCGATTAAGCGAACTGATCCGCCCCATTGCACTGGTCCACCCGGAGGAATGTCTATCAATCGTCTCAATCGCCCCTCATGCGTGACAGGAAAATCAATGGCTTCCCCAAGCGCTGTAGAGGCAGAACGGCCTCAAATCCGCCGTTACTGGCTTAACGTGTCCATGCCCCAAAATCAGTTGTCGCAAGTCGTGAGCGGTGTAGCATTTCGCAATGGAATCGAAGTCGCGTCATAAAAGAAATCCGCCGCTTGATTCTCGCCGTCACCGAAAATCCCGCATAGCTCCGCCACCGGGCGCTCAGCCGCTGTTCCAGAGGCCGCTAATGAACTAACATTCGCCGCGGACCATTCCGCGGGGCCGGCCAACCAAATTGGAGAAAGGGAGGTTGCCATGGGGGTTCGCCTAACTGTGTCCGTAGCCGCCATGCTAGCGCTCAGCGCGAACGTGTCCGCTGCCCCTACGAGCATTATCATTTCGGAATTCATCACGGCGCGAACGCCGATTCAGCTGGCGGCGGACTGCATTAGATATTCTGATTGCCACTATCGTTGGCTTCGCTGCGGTAACGGCTGGTGTCGAGGGCCCTTCGACCCTTTTGGTGGCGGCAGCCTTCCGAAAATCGAAATGTATTGCACGACCACCGTGGAGCCGTGCGTTCCAGAACAGCGAGGATGGCTTGGGACCGACTGATCGGGCGGGCTCCCATGCGGCAACGCCCCGGGAACAGTTGAATAAGGTCTAGTAGGCCAAGGAACTTAAAGTTCCTTCACGGCTGCGGTCCGATGAATTAAATTAAGGGTCCAAGCGCCCGATAAACGCCGGCGCGCCCTATCCTCAGGGCCCTTGTGATCTCCGTAGCGCCCTTGCCTTCCGCCTTGATTGGGAAGGTGACAAAGTCGTGGGGTTTTTCCCAGGGAGAGGTATCCGAACGGCCCGTGCCGCCATCTACGTCCGCGTCTCGACCTCTCGTCAGGCCGAGCGCGATCTCTCTCTTCCTGACCAGATCGCTCAGTGCCGCGCCTATTGCGAAAGGCAGGCTTGGGAGGTCGCGGAGATTTTTACGGAACCCGGTGCGTCGGCGCTCGACGAGGACCGCCCCGTCTTTCAGGAAATGATCTACACGGCGACGCGCTCGGATCACCCTTTCGACTTTGTCGTTGTGCATTCTGTGAGCCGGTTCAGCCGTGACGCGCTGCACTCGGAGCTTTATGTCCGCAAGCTCCGCAAGGCCGGGGTCGAACTCGTGTCGATCACGCAATCGGTCACCCCCGACGCCAGCGGCGAAATGTTCCGCAAGCGCCTAAGCGTTTTCGACGAGCATCAGTCGCGTGAGAACGCCAAGCATATGCATCGCGCCATGCTTGAGAACGCTCGTCAGGGCTTCTGGAATGGCTCGCGCGCGCCGTTCGGCTACAACACTGAAGTCGCCGAGAGGCGCGGCGACAAGGACAAGAAAGTTCTCGTCGTGAACGAGGACGAAGCGCGGACGGTGCGTCACATCTTCGGCATGGCGACCGGCGTGAACGGCCATCCGGTCGGCGTCAAGGCGATCGCGTCGCACTTGAACGAGCGCGGCATTCTCCGCCGGGGCCATCGGTGCTCGACGGGCGGCGTGCACGACAATCTGACGTCCACGACTTACTTCGGCTGCCATTACTTCAATCGCACCGATAGCCGAAACGGGACGCCGCGTCCGCCGTCGCAGTGGATCGAGTTGAGGGTTCCGCCGATCATCGACGAGGCGACCTTCAACGCCGCGCAAGGGCTGCTCAAGAGCCGCGGCCCGAAGCGGATGCCACCCAGGGTCGCCAACGGCCCGACCTTCCTCGCAGGTCTCGCCCGCCGTGGGCACTGTGGCGCGGCCCTGATGCAGGGGCAGGGGTGGGCAGCATCGCTATTACTGCTGCTCGCGGAAGCTCAAGGAAGGTCCCACCGCGTGTCAGGGCATGCGCATCCGCATGGACAAGCTGGACGGCATCGTCATTGGCGAGGTCGCCAAGCGCGTCCTCGAACCCGAGCGGTTGACGGAAATGCTCCAGACCTACGTCAAGGCCGCATCCGAGCGGGACGGCGCCCGGAGCCGCATCTGGAGCGGATAAAACACTTGGACGCCCCGATGTTCGGCATGGGCGTTTGATACGCGAGGCCGACTTGTCCGAAAGTTTTTGGCGTTGAGCGGAGGCAAGCCGGATCGCCGCATGCCATCCAAAGCGCCAGCGACGCCTTGGGATTGCAGGCGTGGATTGTGGGTGATTCTGGCGCCGTGATTCGCTTTGGCGCAAATTTCCGCCGGTGGCGACATGGTGGCGACGTGGCATGAGCCGCTAAAGCACCGCGCGCATATTTATTTTATAAGCCATTGATTCTATTGGTGCCGCAAGAGGGATTCGAACCCCCGACCCCATCATTACGAATGATGTGCTCTACCAACTGAGCTATTGCGGCGATTCTTGCGCCTTGGCGCCGGAACCGGCGTCACTCTTATCTAGGATGGGCCGCGTTTTCAACCCGGCGCCGCAGCCTAGCGCAAATCAAATTCCGTTCCTCTATCGCGCTGGCTTCTGGCCGGACGCGGAAGGCAGACTCGCCAGGGCTTGCCGGCGCAGCTGCTCGACCTCCTCCTTGGCCTTGGCGGCTTCCGCCACCGCCCGCTTGGCGACCCGCCGCACTTGGCGATGGCTCAACCAGCTGCTCGCGCCGCCGGCGATAACACCGAGCGCCGCCGCCGTCAGAACGACAAGAAACAATGGGGCTTCGAAAGAGGGGCCCGTCAACCCGCCTCCAGGAAACGGGTCCAGCGAAATTTTCACCGATCCTCGGTTCGCCAGAGCGAAAAACAGGATCAGCAAACCAAGCGGCAAATAGACGAACAGGCGCAGCAACGATCGCATCAAGGTTCCTTCGGTCTTACAGTCCCTATCCGCGAGCGGCGGGAAGCCCGCCGACAGAAGCGCCCATCCAGTCTGACTCAACCCTTGTAGTTCTCGTTGAGGCGCTCGCGCATCTCCTTGCCTGTCTTGAAGAAAGGCACGTTCTTCTGTTGAACGGAAACCTGTTCGCCGGTCCGCGGGTTGCGCCCCGTGCGGGCTTCCCGCCGCTTTACCGAGAAAGCGCCGAACCCGCGCAGCTCGACCCGGTCGCCGCGCGCCAGCGCGGCGGTGATTTCATCGAGAATCGTGCTGACGATGGTCTCCACGTCGCGGTGGTATAGATGTTCGTTGCGGCTGGCGATGCGTTGGATCAGTTCTGACTTGATCATGGAACGGTTCCGCTTGCGAGGTGCCGCCATGGACATGCGATCGCACGGCCAGGGCGAAAAAAATCAATTGGAGCCGGAACCCTGCCAAATCGCCAAGAGCCCGTCAAGACTGGCGCTTTCGCTTTGTCCGCCAAACTGGTCGATCAACGAAGCAAGCTTAATGAAACCGGCGGCTCGGACGCCAGACGAGGCCAGACCCAACAGGCCCGTGCGTTCGATGCTCGGCTTCTTTTTCCAGTCCCGCACCGGCAATTTCTTGGCGATGTCCTTATTTGTCTCCAGCCAGGCGATCGCGTCGCTCTCGCCGCCGATGAGATCCGCGAGCTTCAGCGGAAGCCCCTGGCGGCCTGTGAACACGCGGCCGTCGACGACCTTGGCGAGTTCGGCGTCGTCGAGATGGCGTCGCTCCTTCACCAAATTCTTGAACCAGTCGTAACTGTCGACCACCAGCGAGTTTATCGCCGCCTTGGCCGCCTCGCTGGTCGGCTCGAAGCCGTTGGGGGCGGCCTTCAGCGGCGTCGACTTTATCTCTTCGACTTTCACGCCCAGCGTGTCGAGCGCCCTGGTGAAATTGGGGAACTGGAACAGGACGCCTATGGAGCCGATCAGCGAATTGCCGCGCACGACGATCTCGTCGGCTCCGATCGCGGCGATATAGCCGCCGGATGCGGCGAGCGTGCTCACGACCGCCACGACCGGCTTCTTTTCCGCGAGCTTGCGCAGCTCCAAATAGAGCTTTTCAGCGCCCGCGGTCGTGCCGCCCGGGCTGTCGATCTTCAACAAAACGGCGCTCGCCTTGGAGTCGCCGATGTCCTTGATGAGTTGGATGGTGTCTTCGTCGCCGGTGATGATGCCCTCGATCGACAGGCGCGCGATATGGGGGGCGGCTTTTTCCATCGTGTCGAATCCGGAGAATTTCGCGACGGCGACCAAGGCCGCCAGCAACGCGGCGCCAATGGCGGCGATGCGCCAGAAGCCGAGCTTGCGCCGCAAGCGGCGGCGATCGACCATGTAATCGCTGGAAGAGGACATGAGCGCGGTTCTCGGTTTGGGCGCGGAGGTCCGTCGCCAGGAATCAGAGGCGGCAGATTACATCGCTTTGCCTTAAGACAAAATATCGGCGCCATTGCATCGCGGCATTATCTGCGTTAGCTGGGCCACATGGACTGGCGCCCGCGACCGCGTAAGGATAGGCGATGAAACTTCCCAATCAATTTTACCGTCCCCTGGCCATCGGCGCGCCGGCGCCCTTGCGTGAACTCCCTGTCAAGGTGGAGCGCATGATTCATTTCGTGCCGCCCCACGTCGAGAAGATGCGCGCGAAAGTCCCGGAGATCGTCAAACAGGTCGACGTGGTGCTCGGCAATCTCGAGGACGCCATTCCGACCGACGCCAAGGAAGCCGCGCGCAAGGGCTTCATCGAAATGGCCAAATCGACCGATTTTGGCTTGACCGGGCTGTGGACGCGCATGAATGCGCTGAACTCGCCCTGGGCGCTCGACGACATGATCGAAATCGTCGGCGCGGTCGGCGACAAGCTTGACGTCGTGATGCTGCCCAAGGTCGAAGGCCCGTGGGACGTCGCCTATCTCGACCAGTTGCTGGCGCAGCTCGAGGCCCGCAATGGCGTCAAAAAGCCGATCCTGATCCACGCCATCCTGGAGACCGCCGAAGGCGTCAAGAACGTGGAGGCCATCGCCAGCTGCTCGCCGCGCATGCACGGGATCAGCCTCGGACCGGCTGACCTCGCGGCGTCCCGCGCGATGAAGACCACCCGCGTCGGCGGCGGCCATCCCGAATATAAGGTGATCGCCGACGCCGCCGAGGCCGGCGCCGCCCGCCCGACCTACCAGCAGGATCTATGGCATTACACCATCGCGAAAATGGTCGACGCGTGCGCCGCCGCCGGCATCAAGGCCTTTTACGGGCCGTTCGGCGATTTTTCGGACGCCGCCGCTTGCGAGGCGCAGTTTCGCAACGCTTTTCTTCTGGGCTGCGCCGGCGCTTGGTCGCTGCACCCCTCGCAGATCACGATCGCCAAAAAAGTGTTCTCGCCCGACCCCGCCGAGGTGGCCTTCGCCCGCCGCGTGCTGGAGGCGATGCCGGACGGCTCCGGCGCCGTCATGATCGACGGGCGGATGCAGGACGACGCCACCTGGAAACAGGCCAAGGTGATCGTCGACCTCGCCCGGCAGGTCGCGTCGAGCGACCAGGAGTTCGCCCAAATTTATGGGTTCTGAAGGCGATCATGCTTGGGCGGAGCTTGCTCCGCCTCTCCAAACTTTGCATTAACTGGTTGTTTATTAAAGTAAAACCTGTTTCTTGTCGGACTTTGTTACCAAAACTTAATCCCCGGCACAGCCTCGCGAAACCATACAGCCATCTTTCAGCCACGCTGCCGGCGCCCTATATTGGGCAAGACGCGGCCGGCCGAAGAGGCGGTCGCCGAGCGGGTTCGCCCTCATCAGGGAACCCCATGGGAGGATCAATTATGGCGAACGCCTTGCCACTCGTCGCCGGCGAAAATGGGCTGGCGCGGTATCTGGCCGAAATTCGCAAGTTCCCAATGTTGGAGCCGCAGGAGGAATATATGCTCGCCAAGCGTTGGCGCGAGCACGACGACCCCTTGGCGGCCCAAAAGCTGGTCACATCGCATCTGCGCCTCGTCGCCCGCGTCGCGATGGGTTACCGCGGCTACGGCCTCCCGATCGGAGAAATCGTCTCCGAGGGCAATGTCGGCCTCATGCAAGCTGTCAAACGCTTCGAGCCCGAGCGCGGCTTCCGCCTCGCCACATATGCAATGTGGTGGATCCGTGCGTCGATTCAAGAATATATCTTGCGTTCCTGGTCGCTCGTGAAAATGGGCACCACCGCGAGCCAGAAGAAACTGTTCTTCAACCTGCGCAAGGCGAAGAGTCGCATCTCCGCCTATGAGGAAGGCGATCTAAGGCCCGAAAACGTCGCCGCCATCGCGACGCGCCTTGGCGTCTCGCGGCAGGATGTGATCGACATGAACCGCCGCATGGGCGGCGACGCCTCGCTCAACGCGCCGCTGCGCGAGGAGGGCGAGGGCGAATGGCAGGATTGGCTCGTTGACGACGCCGCCAGTCAGGAGTTGATCCTCGCCGATCAGGAACAGGCCAGCCATCGGCATTTGGCGCTCGTTGGCGCGCTCGATGTGCTGAACCCGCGCGAGCGGCGTATTTTCGAGGCGCGGCGGCTCGCCGAGGACCCGATCACTCTGGAACAGTTGTCGGAGGAATTCGGCGTCTCGCGCGAGCGCGTGCGGCAGATCGAGGTGCGCGCCTTTGAAAAGGTGCAGGCCGCCGTGCGCGCCGGCGTCGCCCGCATCGAGGCTCCGCGCGCCCTGCTCGCCGCGCATTGACGGCCCGAATAGTAAAACCAAGGGCGGCCCGAATAGTCTCGGGCCGCCCTTTTCGTTGCCTGATCTACACGAGGCGGCTCAGAACCATTTGGTGTCGACGCTCTGGAACCAGCTGGAGCGGGCCGGGAAAAACTCCTCATTGCCAGTATAGAAAATGCCCGGCTCATTCTTCGCGCCCGTCCCGAACTCATACTTCCCGGAGAAGATGAAGGTCCGCTGCGGGAACGGGTGGAACAGGAAGTATTTGTAATTGCCGATATTGTCGATGCCGAAATCGAACGAAACGCGCTCGTTGACCTTGTAGCGGATCTTGGCATCCAGCACGAAGAACCGGTCGAACGAGCCGTAGACCCCGTGAGCGATGTCGTTATTGGAAAGCGTCGACCACATGCGGTCCTGCCAGCGCGCGTTCAAGCTGAACGACCAATGCTCGTCGGGCTTATAGGTCGCGCCCGACATCCAACGCCATTTGGGAACATAGGGCACATTCTTGCCGGCGACGGAAAGCGCCCAATTGTCCAGATTATTGCCGCCGGTCGGCGCCCACGTGCTGTCGGAAATAATGCGGGAGTTTACGAAGGTCATGCTGCCGTCGAACTCCAGTCCCCTGATGAAGACATTGTCCTTTTTCCACGCGAATTCGGCGCCGCTGTTGCGGATGCGATTGACGTTGACGTTGCTGGACGTGAAGACGGGGACGGTGGTGGTGGAGACATAGAGATTTTGCGAGATAATGGCGTCGCGCGTCTCCTCGTCGAACAGCGACAGGCGCACCGAGGCGTCGACTCCCAGCTTGCGTTCGAAGGCGAGCTCCTTGCTGAGCGCGACCTCGGGACGCAGATTTGGGTTGGGATTGGCCGCGACGTTGGAGCCGGTGAGGGTCGTCAGATTATAAAGCTCTTTCG
>JBAWEN010000019.1:0-7422 GCA_049591215.1 Methylocystis sp.
AGATATGGAGCCGCGCGACGCGGATGACGGCTGGATCGTAGTCGACGCCAAGCACGTCGAAGAATTCCTCGGCGGAAGAAAGTTTTCGCAAATCGTCAAGGATGGTCATCGTCCTGCGCTCCCATTCGTCTCGCGTACGAGCTTTGCTTCCGACGCCACGTTGCTCACCTTGAGCTGCAAGTGAGAAAACCGGGCCTCGAGGAAATCGATCCGGTCGATGAGAGCGGCCATGGCGTCGCCGACCGGATCGGGGATCAGATGGTGTTCGAGGTCGATGCGGCCGTCCGCGCAGCCGCGGCGCCGTTCCTCGCGAACAATTCGTCCGGGAATTCCAACGACCGTCATTTCGGGCGGAACATCGTCGATGACGACCGAATTGGCGCCAATCCGGGCGCGGGCGCCCACGGTGATCGGCCCCAGGATTTTTGCGCCAGCGCCGATCAAGACGCCATTTTCTAACGTCGGATGCCTTTTGCCCGCGGCCCAGGAGGTGCCGCCGAGAGTCACGCCGTGATACATGGTGACGTCGTCGCCCACGATCGCCGTTTCGCCGATCACGACGCCCGCGCCATGGTCGATGAACACGCGCTCGCCAATGGTCGCGCCGGGATGAATGTCGATATTTGTCAGAAGGCGAGCGAACCAGGAAAGGAAACGTCCCAGAAACTTGAAGCCGGCAAGCCATAGCCGGTGCGCGAATCGATGGGAGATCAGCGCATGTACGCCGGGGTAAAGCAGCAAAACCTCGAGCATCCCACGCGCCGCCGGGTCACGTTGCGATACGCAAGCGATATCGCCCCAGACAGTGCGCAACAGCTTCGCCCGGTTCTCATTAAGTCCAACGATCGGCGCCGCCGATGCGGTCAGGGATATCTCGCTCACAGGGCGCTCTCCAATTCGTTGGAAGACGAGAGATGCTTGCTCTCCTCGCGGGCGCGCTCGATGATGCGGCTGAATTCGACCCGGCTAAGCGGGCCTTTCTTTACTCGCGTTCGGCTCTTGATGTGGTCGAGAGCGCGAACCGCCGCCGCGCGGTCCAATTCGACCCCAAATTCCGCGCTTTTACCCGTAACCGCCGCGAGGCCCGAATGCTTGGCTATGACGATCTTGTTACGTCGCCCAAGGTAGGTCGGATCGATTCCCTGGTAGGTTCTGGCATCCTTGAGCAGCGCCGCGACGTGAATCCCGGATTCATGCGTAAAAATATCGGCGCCGACGATGGCCTTCGCGCGGCCGATGTTGCGCCGCGCCGCGCGAGCGACGAGTAGCGCCAATGTTTGAAGCCTCCTGGGGTCGACGTTGGTCCGACCGCGCGCGACATGACCAAGCGCCACGACGACTTCCTCAAGCGCGGCGTTGCCCGCGCGTTCGCCCAGTCCAAGCACCGTCACGGAAGCGTGCAGGGCGCCGGCGCGGATCGCCGCCAGCGTATTGGCGGTCGCCAGTCCCACGTCGTCGTGCCCGTGAAACTCTATTGGCAAGTCCGTTTCTTCCCGCACGCGCTTGATCGACTCATAGGCCCCGAACGGATCGAGAAGGCCCAAAGTGTCGGCGAAGCGAAAGCGCGTGGCGCCCTCTTGCGCGGCGGCGCGCAAAATCTTTCCGATGTCTCGAGGATCGGCGCGCGAGGAGTCCTCGCCGCCGAGCGCGACGGAAAGACCGCGCGAGATCGCATAGCCGACGACGCGACGCACCCGTTCCGCCGCGCCGTCGACATCGACGCCGAGCTTTACGCCAATCTGCAAGCGCGACATGGGAGAGGATATGTTGACGTGGCTAACGCCAGCGCGAAGGCTCGCGTCCACGTCGGCCTGGTTTGCCCGGCACCAAGCGCTGACGCGGCAGGGCAATCCGTCCGAAGCGATTTCGCCGATGGCTTCGATCTCGTCGGGCCCCATCGCCGGCGTGCCCGCCTCGATCTCATCCACCCCCGCCGCGGCGAGCGCCCGCGCTATCGCGAGTTTCTCCGCGTTGGTGAACGCTACGCCAGGCGCTTGCTCTCCATCGCGCAAGGTCGTGTCATTGATGAAAATGCGGGGTTGATCCTCGCTCACGGCGCGCCTCAAGCGTAGACGGGTTTGAATTCTTTTCCGCTTTTGTCCGCATTCGACCAGAAGGGAGACAAGGCCCGCAGCTTTTCGAGAATGCCGGGCATGACCTCGATGACCCTGTCGACGTCCTCAGGGACATTGTCGCGCGACAACGAAAAGCGGATCGAGCCGTGCGCGGCCGTGAAGGGTATATTCATCGCGCGCAGCACGTGAGACGGCTCGAGGGAGCCCGACGTGCAGGCCGATCCCGACGAAGCGGCGATTCCCGCGCGTGTGAGGTGCAGCAATATGCCTTCGCCTTCGACATACTCGAAAGCAATATTGCAGGTGTTGGGCAGGCGGTCGTTCAGGTCGCCATTGACGAAGCAATTGGGGATGCGCTGAAGCAGCGCGCCTTCCAACCGGTCGCGCAACCCTTTCACGCGAGTCTGCTCGTCGGCCATATGGAGAGCGGCGAGTTCCGCGGCTTTGCCCAGGGCAACGACGCCGGGCGTATTTTCGGTGCCGGCGCGCCGTCCCCGTTCCTGGTGCCCGCCGCGCAGCAGCGGCTTGAAGCGCGCGCCACGCTTGACATAAAGCGCGCCAATCCCCTTGGGCGCGTGCAGCTTGTGGCCCGACAGGGACAGCATGTCGATCGCGCTGTCCTTCAGCGAGATCGGAACCTTGCCGACGGCCTGGACCGCGTCCGTGTGGAACAGCGCGCCATGCTCCTTGGCGAGGTCGGCGAGTCCTTCGATCGGAAAAATCGTGCCGGTCTCGTTGTTGGCCCACATCAGGGAGACGACGGCCACCTTGTCCGACAGCGCGGCGCGGTAGGCTTCAATGTCGATGCGGCCCAGCGCGTCCACGCCGATATAATGAACCTTGGCGCGCCCGATTTTTTCGAGGTGCTGGCACAATGCGAGCACGGCGGGGTGCTCGACCTTGCTGGTGACGATCTCGTTGCGATCCGGCAAAGCCTCCAGCGCCGAAAGGATCGCGGTGTTGTCGGCTTCCGTCCCGCCGGAGGTATAGATGATCTCGTGATCATGCGCGGCGCCGAGCAGGGATTGCAACTGCGCGCGCGCTATTTTCACGGCGGCGCCGACGCTGGCGCCAAACGAATGGATCGATGACGGATTTCCAAATTGCTCGGAAAAGAACGGCAGCATTGCTTCGACGACCAGAGGATCGACTCGCGTCGTCGCGTTATTGTCGAGATAAACAGCTTTCATGCCACTCTCCTCCAAGCTAGTTTTCAGTGAGCGTTGCGGCCGACCGGAACGACGCGAACGGTCGTGCCCAGCTTGGCGATCAGGCGCTCTTGAATCCCCGATATGGTCACGCTCGACATTTGGCAGCCGACACAGGCGCCGGAGAGATTGACCAGCACATTGGAGCCGTCGACATCGACCAGTTCGCAGTCGCCGCCATCCTTGCGCAGGTAGGGGCGCAGTTCCTCGATGACCTCTTCGATCAGTCGAATCCTCTGCAAGTTCGTGAGACCAGCCGATGGCGGCGGAATCGGAGACGACGGCTTGAGCGGGGAGATTTCAATCGGCGCCTGCTGAGCTTTGGCGGCCTTGGCCTTTTCCTTGAGCTTCTTCGGATCGGCCGCGCCGACGCGGTAGGCTTCGTGCTCGGCCAGTATGCCCTCGGCGACCAATTCCGCATTGGCCCGGCTGAGAATTTCCTCGAGCTTGTCGAAGCAGGTCAGGCAGCCGCCGCCCGCCTTGGTGTAATCGGTCACTTGCTCGACGCTCGTGAGCTTGTTCATCTTGATCGCGCGTTCGATCAGACCTTCGTCGACGCCAAAGCACTTGCAGACCAGCGCGCCCTCTTCATGATCGTCCTTCCAGACTTCGCCGTGGAAGTTGGCGACGGCGGACTGCAGCGCCTCGTAGCCCATCACGGAGCAGTGCATTTTCTCCGGCGGCAAGCCGCCCAGAAAATCCGCGATATCCTGATTGGTGATCTTTAAGGCTTCGTCGAGAGTCTTGCCGATCACCAGTTCGGTCAGGGCCGAGGACGACGCGATCGCCGAACCGCAGCCGAATGTCTGGAATTTCGCGTCCAGAATGATCTGCGTCGTCGGATCGACGTTCAGCATCAGCTTGAGCGCGTCGCCGCAGGCGATCGCGCCAACTTCCCCGACCGCATTGGCCTCGCTCAGCACGCCGGCGTTCTTCGGATTGAAGAAGTAGTCCTTCACTTTATCGGTATAGTCCCACATCGCCGCGACTCCTGAAAAAAGGCTTAACCGAAGGATTTGCCGCAAGAGCAGCTGGATTTGGCTTGGGGATTGTCGAAGGTGAAACCCGAGCCTTCGAGGCCGATCACGAAATCAACCTTGGCGCCGTCGAGATAAGCGAGGCTACCCTCCTCGACATAGACCTTCACGCCTTCGCGTTCGAACAGGACATCGCTCGGGTTCGCCTCGCTGACGAGGCCCATCATATATTTGAAGCCCGCGCAGCCGCCGGCCTCGACCATTATGCGCAGGCCCTCGACGTCCGGTCCCGCGCCGGCGATCGCCGTACGCACCGCGCTTAAGGCGCTGTCGGTAAGCTGTATCATGAGCTGCTCCCGCGATATGAGTGATCTCACCCATCGAGTAGCAACCCCCGTGCCACTGAGAAAATCCAGCAATTACAATTAGCTAATCAACAGCAGCCCTGTGTGCAACGCAACAATGTACAGAGTCGTACAAAAGGTTCCGAATGGTCCGCCAACCATCGCGCGAGGGTGGTCGAACGGGAGATAATCGGAGAGAAGTTTTAATCTTTTGCGCGAAGCGCGGCGGGGGGCGTCAGGCGACTGGCGCCTGTCTCTTCGCCAAAGCAGGCGGTATAATCGGAACATTCGGCGCAGCTTGGCGCCGCGCAAAGAGAAAAACCTTCCATTTCGCACAGGCAACGATAAAAAAACTTCTTCCATTTCATGTTTTGCGCGTTGCGAGCGGCGAGCGCCGGGAAGCGTTCCCGCATCAAACGATTTAGATCGCCACGCGAGGAAAGGCCGAGGTCCTGCCATAGGTGGTTCGGCGACATGCAGCGACGCGCCAACATGGAGACGAGCCAGCCGGTTTCGAGCGAATCGTCGACGCGATAGCGCTCGAACAAAGCGCGAAGCTGCTCTTCCTCTTCGTCGAACTCAATGACCGAGGGTTGCGCCTCCAACGCGACGCCATTCGACGACGGGTAGATAGTTAGAAGAGCATCGAGGTCGGCGGAGCGCAGCCCCAGGGTTTCGCCAATAGTGGCGCCGGGGGCGTTTGATTCCTGTGCCGCTAGGGTGATCAGACAAGCGAAGACGTGGACGGAGAATGGTTCGCGGGGCGCGGTCGGCGCGGTTTCCCAATTCCCGCCAGACAACGCGCCCGCGAGGAGCGTATCTTTGTCAGTTCCGCGATTTTCGCCGGCCCAATCCATTGCGCATCACGCCGCGATCTCGCCCGCCGGAACATGCGTCTGGCAATTCTTTGGACACACGCGCGAGCAAGCGTTGCAGCCGATGCAAGAGCCGGGATGTTCGACCTTCATGATCTTGCGGTTAAGTTCGCCATCGAAGTCGTCTTCGTCGTCCTCGGTGACAATCCCTAAAATGTCCCCCGTGTCGTCGACACCATAGAGCGCCATGACATTTTGCGGGCACACCTTGAAGCATCGGCCGCAGCCGATGCAGGTTTCGCCGTTGATGTCGGTGAGATAAAGCGGCGTGTAGTCCGAACCGTCCCTCGTTTTGAAAGCGCTCATCACGCGACCTCCAATTCCTTGAGCTTCTTGCGCGCGGCTTCCAGAGCGGCGTAGGCGTCATGAGTTTCCTGCGCGAGCGGCAGGATCGTGTGCCAGTTGATCGGCAGCTCCTCGGAGAGATCATGAAGATTCATCTTCATGTTCATCGCCTTCGCGGACAACTTCTTGATCTCGGCCTTTACTTCGTCGATGGAGCTCATGGTCGCGTCTTTCAGTAGTTTGCGACTTCAGGGAATTTTCGAATCATCTCGATTCCCGCGTCGACATATTTCGTGCCCTCGGCGGCGAGCTTCTCGAGAGTTTCGAAGCCGAAGCGATGAACGTCCCGCAACTGCTTGTTGACGACGATGAGACGTCCGGCGACGAGGATTTGCCGACCGAAACCTTCGTGGCTCATTTTCATCATGGGCTGCACCATGACCCCAGTCGCGCCTTCAATGGCCAATGCGACCGCGTTGAAGAACAGCTCGAGCCGCCACAATATCTCGGGGTCGGGATCCCCGATGATCGGCAGAAGCTTGCGCGCTTCCTTATCGATGACGTAGGGGGCGATAAGATCGAGATCTTTCTTTTTGTCCCACGTTCCGTGCGTGTCTTGCGCGCGCCATTGCTTGATCAACTCCTTGATGAAGAGATTTTCCTCCGCGCGGGTCTCGCTGATCGTCGCTGCCTCAACCATTTGCCGGTTCCTCTTCGAATTCGAATGTGCGCTCTTGTTTTTTGGACAGAATTTTGCGCAGCCATGGCGGCGGCACGCCGTTCAGCACGACCTTTAGCTTTTCCAGCAGATCGACGATCTTCTCGGGTTGCTGGACTTTCATCGGGAAGATATTATTCGCGACGACCCGCGCCGCTCCCGAACCGCCAATCGCCGCGACATACAAAATCGAACAGTCCTTAATCGCCTCGAGCTTTGGAAGGAGCTTGTCCTCGTTGCCGTCTTCCTGAAGGTCTCCAGAGAATTGGACCGCTTCGATAAAGTCGTAGCCCTCGGCCGTGAGTTCATATATCGCGATATTTTTGGCCCAGCCGAAATGCGCGTCGCATTTCTCGAGATCCTGTGTGGCGAATGCAACTTTCATGCTGCCTCCTTCGTCGTTAGACGATTGTTTCGATCTGGACGAGCTGATTACTCTGAGCCGTGCCGGTATCGGCATGGTCTTGGAAATCTTGACGCCAAGTCTCCGCGTCGGGCTCGTGCGTCCGAGCGATGAAGATATTGCCGATCGCGAATATCAGGTTCCGCGTCCCGCGATATCCCACCGAGACTTCCTGCGCGGCGCCTAGACGATCGAACGTTGGCAAACCCAGTCGAAACAGCGGCACGCCCAACCGTTCGGAGGCTTGTCGTCCGTGGGAATGGGTCACGATGAGGTCGGCGCCCGCGGCGCGCTGCTCCAAATCCTCGAGATCGCCAATCAAGACCTCCTCGGAGGGAAATTGTTCGAGCAGCGGCGATTTGGTCGTCGTCACGGCGCCGACGATTTCCGCCCCCATTTCCGCGAGAAAAGAACCCACGCTCCACAGCAGGTCCGGCTCCGCGCCAATGGCGATGCGTTTGCCGCCGAAATGAAAATGTCCGTCGAGCATCGAATCGACGAGTTGTCCGCGCAGTCGGCGAATCTTGAGAGGAACCG
>JBAWEN010000020.1:0-11011 GCA_049591215.1 Methylocystis sp.
TTGGCTGCGATTGGCCGATACGGTTGATCGCGCGCACCTTCAACTCTTGTGTTCCGGCGGGCAGCCGCGCCTCGGTTCGCCATTCCCGGAAGGAATAGCGGCCAAGGTCTGACCCAAGACGCGTTTCACTCCAGGTCTGGCCCCCGTCCCATGACATCAGCACATCGCTTATGCCGAAACCGCCGTCGAAGGCGATTCCTTTCACCAGCGTTGGCGCCTCGGCTTGCACCTTGTCGCCGTCGGCGAGATTCGTGATGAAGGAACGCACGTTGAAGCGACGAATGGGAACGGTCGCGGTCGCCGGTTGCCCCGGTTCGACGCAGGCGCAGTCATTGTCGGGCACGCGATAGGCGCTCGCCATCCAATAGCCGTCGAAAACGTTGTCGATCACCGTGATCTCGTTCAAATGCTTGACCCAATACGTGCCGTAATATCCGGGAACGACCAGCCGCAAAGGAAAGCCGTTGAGCCACGGCAGATCCTCCCCGTTCATCGCGTAAGCGATCATCACCTCCCCGTCGCGGGCGTGATCGAGATCGAGCGCCTTCACAAAGTCCGGCGTTTCCGGCAGCGCCGGCCTGTCGAGCCCGTTCAGGATGACCTGCCGGCCTCCAGCCTGAACGCCGGCGGCGTCGAGGACGGCTTTTAGCGAAACCCCGCGCCAGCGGGCGTTGCCCATGGCGCCATGGCCAAGTTGCCCGCCGGCGACGCGGGGCTCGACGAATCCGCGGCTGTTTCCCGAGCATTGATGGACGGCGACCAATTCGACCGGCTCGAAGCCGGTCTTAAGATCGGCCAATGACAGCGAAAGCGAGCGGTCCACCTTGCCCTTCACTTCCAGACGAAAGGCCTCGGGATCAATGGAGAGCGGAATGTCGCTCAGGTGATACCGCACGAAGAAGGCGTCGTTTGGGGTGATCACGCTCTCGTCGAAAACGGAAAACGGCGTTTCCAGTTGCGGCGGGCGGGCGGTGAGTTGAATGAGCGGTCGCTTGCCGGGGTAGCGAACGAGCGGCCGCTCGCCATTGGCGAATGGCAGCATCGTCACGTCTTGCGCGCGCGCGCCGAACGGCGACATGAAATTCGTCAGGGCCGCGCCAGCGATCGCGCCGCCAAAGCCTTCAAGCAAAGAGCGCCTGTCCATGTTGGCCTTCACGCCATTTCCAGCGGCCGTTCGCGCCGCTTCACCGTTATATGTCGTCGCCGTCCGGCGTCTCCAGCGGCTCGGCTTGGTCGAGAAACTCCATTTCGAGCAAGGCCGGCGCGTCCGCCTCCAGCGGCTCCTCGTCCTCGGTGAGCGCCAAATCGTCGGAGGGCCGCGGCATGCGGAAGTCCTTCGGCAGGCGCCCGTCGAAGAGGCCGGCGCCTTTCAATTCGTCGAGCCCCGGCAGATCGCCGATCTGTTCCAGCCCAAAATGCATCAGGAAATTCTCGGTCGTGCCATAGGTGATCGGCCGCCCGGGCGCCCGCCGGCGTCCGCGCAGACGGACCCAGCCGGTTTCCAGCAAAACGTCCAGCGTGCCCTTGGAAATGGCGACGCCGCGCACTTCTTCGATTTCGGCGCGAGTCACCGGCTGGTGATAGGCGACGATCGCCAATGTCTCCAGCGCGGCGCGCGACAGCTTCCTCTCCTCGACGCGCTGGCGCGCCAGAACGTAAGCGAGGTCCGGCGCCGTGCGAAAAAACCACTTCTTCCCGGCGCGCGCGAGATTAACCCCGCGCGAGGCGAAATCCGCCCGCAGCCGCTCAAGCGCCGCCACGACATGCACGCCGTCCGGCAATCGCCTTCCGATCTCCGCCTCGTCGACAGGTTCGCCAGAGGCGAACAGCAACGCCTCGGCGATGCGGACCGCGGCCGCCAAGTCGTCCTCGGCGCGCCCGATGGCCTCGTCGCTCGTCGCGTCGAACAGCTCGATTGTCTTAGCGGCCCGCGCCAATGCGCTCCTCCCGTTGACGATAGATGATTACCCGCTCGCTGCTCTTTACGACGCGGCGCTGGACCCACCCGCGTCCGCGGCTGGCTCCCGGCGCATGACCCAAATTGGCGAAAAAGCGCGATCCTGTCGCATATGGAAACGCCCCTCGCGGACCATCTCCAACGAGGCCGAAAAGGCGGACGCCCGCACCGTGCGCGCGGTCGTCGGATCGACGCAAAACTGTATCAGGAAATCGTCCAGCACGGTCCATTCCAACGCCGCTCCAGCGAGTCGTTCCAACGCCTCCCGCGCTTCGGCCAGCGACCAGACGCTGCGCTGGCGCAGCGTGACCTTAGAGATCGCGCCTTTCTGGCGTTGGCGGGCGTATGCCGAAAGCAGATCAAACAGATTGGCCCGAAAACGCGTGGACGAAGTTGTTTCCAGCCCCTCGCCCGCGCCGCGCAAAAACATGTCGCGTCCGAGCCTCGCGCGCTCCGTGAGCGCGTCGGCGGCGCGGCGGATCGCCTCCAGGCGCCGCAACCGATCCGCCAGCGCGCTGGCGAGGTCGGCGGCGGACGGCTCCTCGCCCCTAGGCGGCTCGGGCAGCAGCAGGCGCGATTTCAGGTAGGCGAGCCAGGCGGCCATCACAAGATAGTCAGCGGCGAGTTCCAACCGCACGCGCCGCGCCGCCTCGATGAATTCGAGATACTGCTCGGCGAGCGCCAGAATGGAGATCCGGGCCAGATCGACTTTCTGGCGGCGCGCAAGCTCCAGCAACAGGTCGAGCGGGCCCTCGAAACCGTCCACGTCGACCACAAAGGCGGGTTCGCTTTCGCCCCGCTCCGCTTCGGTTGTCGTCTCGAACGCCAGCTCTCGCGCCATTCCCGCGTTGCTCTCCACCCGGGGCTTCCAATCTCCCCGAGCCGCGAAGATTGGGCCTTTTAGGCCGTCATCGCAAGCGCGGCGTCGAATTCGCGGGCGCCATCCACAGCATTAAAATCCTCGATGCGAGCGCAAGCTTCCAGGGCCGTATCGGCCCGGGCGAGCGCGCGTCCGGTGAGAACCGGCGCGCCTTCCGCGACCGCGCGCGCTTCGTCGAGATCGCCGTTGCAGTGAAGCACAATATCGCAACCCGCCGCGATGGCGGCTTCAGCCCGTTGGCGGAAATCGCCTTGAAGCGCCTTCATGGACAAATCGTCCGTCATAAGCAGGCCGTCGAAGCCGATCGCGCCGCGAATCGCCTCGCGAATCACCGTTTTTGACAAAGTGCCGGGCATGGCGGGATCGAGCGCCGAATAGACGACATGCGCCGTCATGGCGATCGGCAGATCGGCGTTGGCGACGAAGGGCGCGAAATCGACGCGCTCCAGTTCGGCGCGCGACGCCTCGACCAACGGCAGCTCCAAATGACTATCGGCGCGAGCGCGCCCATGGCCGGGAATGTGCTTCATGACAGGCGAGACGCCCCCGTCGAGCAGCCCCCGCGCGGCCGCGCGGCCGATGCGCGCCACGCTTTCAGGGTCGTCGCTATAGGCGCGATCCCCGATGACGCCATGCGCGCCGGGTTGAGGCGCGTCCAACACCGGCAGGCAGTCGATGGTGATTCCGACTTCGCGTAGATCATGGGCGATTAGCCGCGCGCCGAGCCAGGCGAGACGTTCCGCCGCCTCGACGCTCGAAGCCGCGCGCTCGAATGCGGCGGCGGACGGATAGCCGCGCCAATGCGGCGGGGCCAGGCGCTGGACCCGCCCGCCCTCCTGATCGACCAAAATGGCCGCTCTGGCGTCGCCGAGCGCCTCGCGGACAGAGTCGGTGAGCGCGCGAAGCTGCGCGCGCGATTGGACGTTCCGCCGGAACAAAATCACGCCCCACGGCCGCGCCTGACGCAAAAAAGCGCGCTCTTCTTCCTTCAACACCGCGCCGGCCAAGCCGCAGATAAAGGCGCTAGTCATAGGCGCTCCTCCAGACGCGACGATCGACGGAAAAAGAAATCAGGGTCAATCCCCGGCGACGAAACAAGTTCCGCCGGAGGACTTCACATTGCCGCAAACGCTCGCGGCGGACTCCTTGCTCATGCCGCTCGCGCGGACACGGTAGACGGTCTTGTCTCCGACCTTCGCCACTTTGAACGTCGGCCTATGGCCGGCAAGCTGCGATCCATATTTCGTCGCGACCTTGGTGACCAATGCGTGCGCCTCGGCTTCGGTCGCCGCGGCGCCGAATTGCACGGAGAAACCGCCCGTCGCGATCTTTTGCGCGGACGCGGGAGCTTTTTCCTCGGCCTCAGGCGCGACGGCGGCCACTTTTTGCGGCGCTTTCGGCTTGGCCGTCTTGTCCACTCCTGGCGTGGCGCTGGGCCTTGCTGGAGTCGCCGGCGTGGTTGACGCGTGTTTCGCGGCGGCGTCGCGCGAGCCGGCGCCAGCGGCCTTCTCCACCGCTGGCGGGACTTCTGCGTTCGTGATCAAACTGCCGTCCGGCCGCACGGATACTGTCTTGATTTTCTTTGGCTGCGGCCCCGCCGACGAGGCCCGCCCGCCGTCCGCGTCGGTCTGACCCGCTCCGTTGTAATTGGCGCGCGACTCGACCTTCGGCTCCACGGCCTGTTCCTGGTGCGAAACGACGCGCTTCACCGGCGCGGTTTCGTGACGGTCCAGGACAGCGGCCTCCGGCTTGTCCACGCTCGCGTCGGCGTTCGCGGCCGGGAGAACCTTGGCCGGACCGTCTGGCGCGTTGATAACGGCGATTTCGCGACCGCCGATCACGCCGCCGCGCTTGGCGAACCCCCAAGCGAGGAGGCTGGAGGCTAGCAAGGCGACGACCGCGACGGCGTGCCACGGCCGCAAGCGGAAGGAGCCGCCTTGCGGCGGCGTATCGTCCGCGTCGTCGTAGCCGATATCATCCTCCAACTCATGGTGGCCTGAATCGGGCCCCGGATCCTGGGGCCAGGCGTCCTGGGCGTCCGACGCGGCGGGACGCGCGGCGAAATGGCGCGCCGCGAGATCGGCGGCGGCGAACTCATTTCCTCGAGCCTGCGCGCCGTTGGAGGAATACTCGCCGGAATGGGCTCCAGACTCGTGAGCGGCGCCCGACTCGGGCCACGTTCGTTGAAAATCCTCGTGAACGGCCCCCCGCAACTCGGCGACGAAAGCGTCTTCGTCAGGCGCCTTTCGCGCGGCGGGCTCGTCCCATTCGGCGGACGGCGTGGATTCCGCCGCGAACATCCGGTCATAGCGCCGCGCCGCTTGAGCCTGCTCTTCGCCGTGCATCAGCCGCGCGAGTTCGCTGAGCGGATCGCCGGAAGATTTGCGGGGCGGCTCGACGCCACGCAGCCGCCGTTCGAAATCGTTGATGTCGATCGCGGCGCCTCTGACTGTCGACTCACGCATGGCCTACCTCGCCTGTTCTGTTTGGCGTCAAAGATGCGGCCCCGCCTCACCTAATTTGTCTCCCTTCGACCAGGGAGCCAGGAGTATCAGCGCATTTCCTCGGGCGCGCTCACCCCGAGAAGTTTCAGGCCCGACGCCAGCACGCTGGTTAAACAGACAACCAACGCGACACGCGCGCTTGTTAGGTTTCTCTCAAGTGGATTAACAAACCGTAATTGTGGCCGATCTTTGCCCCGGTTCCAGTGGGCATGGAAATAACTGGCGAGTTCATAAAGATAGAAGGCGACGCGGTGCGGCTCGTGCGCCGCCGCCGCCGCCTCGATCAGCCGAGGATATTGAGCGATCACGCGAGCCAGCGCGATTTCGCCCTCGTCCTCGAGAAGATCAAGCGGCGCGCGCGACAACGCCGTCGCGCTCACGTCGAGATCCGGAAAGGCCGCCACCGCCTGCCGCAAGACCGATCTTCCCCGCGCATGAGCATATTGCACGTAGAAAACCGCGTTGTCCTTGGATTGTTCGAGCACCTTGGCGAGGTCGAACTCAAGCGGCGCGTCGTTTTTGCGATAGAGCATCATGAAACGCACGGCGTCGACTCCGACTTCGTCGACGACCTCCCGCAAGGTCACGAAGTCGCCGGAGCGCTTGGACATTTTGACGGGCTCGCCCTCGCGCATGAGCTTGACCAGTTGGCAAAGCTTTACGTCGAGATCGACTTTCTGATCCGACAGCGCGGCCACGGCCGCCGTCATGCGCTTCACGTAGCCGCCATGATCGGCGCCCCAGATATCGACCAGCGTCGCATAGCCTCGATCGATCTTATTCTTATGATAGGCGATATCCGCCGCGAAATAAGTGTTGGAGCCGTCGGATTTCTTGAGCGGACGATCCACGTCGTCGCCCCAGTCGCTGGAGCGGAACAAGGTCTGTTCCCGGTCCTCCCAATCCTCGGGGAGTTGGCCCTTTGGCGGCGGCAGCCTCCCCTCGTAGACAAGGCCGGCGGCGCGCAACTCTTCGATCTGGCGGTCGATCTCGCAAACGCCGTTCACTTTTTCGTGCAACGTTCGTTCGGAGAAAAACACCTCATGCGTTATGCCGAGGGCCTCGAGGTCGTCGCGAATAAGGTCCATCATCGCCGCTATGGCGATGTCGCGCACGGGCGCGAGCCATTCGCGCTCCTCTTTGCCCAGCAGCGCGCGGCCTTGCGCCTTGGCGATTTGCTCTCCGGCGGCCTTGAGATAATCGCCGGGATAAAGTCCCTCGGGAATCGCGATGGTCTCGCCGAGCGCCTCACGGTAACGCAAATAAGCGGAACGCGCGAGCACGTCGACCTGCGCGCCGGCGTCGTTGATGTAATATTCGCGCGTCACCTCGCAGCCGGAAAACTCCAGCAGATTCGCCAGAGCGTCGCCAAACACCGCGCCGCGCCCGTGACCCACGTGCATCGGCCCGGTCGGATTCGCCGATACATATTCGACATTGACCTTGCCCGACAGCGTCCCCGCCCTGCCGTGTCCGGCCCCATCGGACACCGCGTGCACGTGGCGGCCAAAATCGTCTGGCGCGCGCAAGACGCCGCGCAGCACGTCCCGATAGACGGTCGGTTTTAGCCTTATGTTGATGAACCCTGGACCGGCGACTTCGACTTCGGCCACGCCCTCGCTCTGGGCCAACGCGGTCGCGATCTCGGCCGCGAGTTGGCGCGGATTGGGAAAATGCGGCTTGGCGTCCTTCGCGAACACCATCGCCGCGTTGGCGGCGAGATCGCCCATCGCGGCATCCTTGGGCGGTTCGACGACGAACCGCGCCGGATCAAGCGTCGGAAGACGCCCCGAAGCTGTAATCTGGTCAAGAATCTCGGCGATGCGATCGTGGAAGATTTGAAAGATGTTCATATTTCGCGAGTTGCTCATTGCGGCTCAAGGACGCTCCGAAGGAGCTCCCGTCGCGGGCGACGGGCTGGGTCGAGGGAAACGGGATTCGGGCTAGTCTAGCAGACCTGGCGAGCGAAGACACTTGGTCGAGACCGTCTCTGACTGCCTCGACACCGCGTTTGCGTACACTTTTTTAACCATAAATCTTTTAACTTCATTCAGTGGCGGCGTTGCTCGGATTGAACCGGCAAAGCGTGGAACACTTGGAAATATTCATGAAACATCATTTGATTCTCGCCGCTTCGACGGTCATTGCTTTGGCCTCGGGCTCGGCGCTCGCTGACGGAACCGTGATCACCGGAGCCACTCCCATCGGAGGGCCGACCCTGCTGCCGGACGCCAGCCTGCGATCAACCTTCTCGCCGCCGGCGTTGTTTTCCGGTCCGCCACCGTCCTGGACTGGACCGTATTTAGGGGTCAACGCGGGTTATTTGTCGGACGGAGGCAGCGCGGTTAACATTGGCGCCTTCCCGATTGGTCCCGGCGCATACCCCTCGGATATCGCCGTGCTGTCCGGAAGCTTGACGCCAAACGGCTCCAGCTTTCTCGGAGGCGCTCAGTTCGGCTACAACTATCAGTTTTCGGATGCTGTGTTTGCAGGCGTCGAGACAGATATTCAAGGCTCGACTCTGAAGGGGAACTCCGCTCTCGCGAGCGGCGCGCCTTACGACGGCGCTCCTCTCTTTATTTCCGAATTCGGCGGTTTGACCGCGCAGAAGAGCATTCTGTCTCTTGGCACGGTTCGCGGTCGCGTTGGATTTCTTTTGACGCCGGCAATAAGCGCCTTCGCGACAGCCGGCCTGGCCTATGGTCAGGTCGGCTTGAGCACGACTAGCACGGTCACCGGCATTTTCAATCCAACTGGCGCCCCCGTGGCCAACGCCTTTGGCGCCACGAACTATTCAAGCACTCGCACGGGCTGGACAGCCGGCGGGGGAATTGAAGGATACCTCTCCGCGAACTGGAGCGCCAAAATAGAATATCTTTATTACGACCTTGGCGCGACAACCGGATTTACCCCTTATGTCGCTAGCTTCAGCAGCCTACCCGGAGCTCTGCTCTCATATGGGGCGTCGAAATCCTCGACAAGCTTCACCGGCCAGGTCGCCCGCCTCGGCGTCAACTATCACCTCGCCTACGCTCCCGCGGCGATCGTCGCCAAATATTGATCGAACTCTCGCCGCCGAATCAAGCCGGGATGGCTCTTCGGCGGCGAGCGCGCGTCCAAACTCTGTAAGGAGATGCGGGCGTTTGGAATGGACGCCAAAAATATTTTCAGGCGAATTACGCTGTCATGGGTCGCGGTTGCGCGAAGCAAGGCTTCGTTCACGCTGTTTCCTCACGAACGGATAAGATTAATTTCGCACGGTGAATGGGATCCTCGGTTAGGAACCCAAGCATGTCCTTGATATTTTACTACCTCCGTCGTTCGACGCGGGTCCTGGCCTCCATCGCGGGATCAGCTTTTCTCTTTCACGCCCTTAACGCGAACGCCGATGGTCTGACCGATCCGACCCCCGTCTCCGGCTGGATCGTCACCGTGCGCGCCAACGCCGGTTACGCGGCCAATTACGACGGCTCGAAGGGCGTTTCTCCCTACGCGCTTCCCGGTCTTGGGATGCGTCGCCCGGATACACCCGTATCGTTCAGCGCGCCGGACGAATCTCCGGGCTTCGCGCTATATGATAACGGCTTCTTCAAGGCTGGCCTCACCGGCCGGCTCCGCACGCCGCGGTCTTCGGCGACGTATACGGAGCTGCGCGGAATTCACGACATCGACTGGACCATCGAGGCCGGCGGTTTCGCCGAATTTTGGACTTTCAACAAATTGCGCGCCCGCGTCGAGTTGCGGCGCGCCATTTTGGGAGTAGACGGCGCCGTAGCCGACTTTTATCTCGATTGGGTCGAACAGCACGGACCATGGACCATCTCGTTCGGTCCACGTCTGACCGTCGCCGACCAACCCTATATGAATAAACTATTCGGCGTCACTCCCTATGAGGCGTTCGTTAACGGCGTGGTCACCCCTTACGACCCATCCGGTGGCGCGAAATCCGTGGGCGTGACCGGCTCGGTCACCTATAAATGGTCGGAAGAATGGTCGACCAGCATCTACGGCAAATACAATCATTTGGTTGGCGCGGCGGCGGCGAGTCCGATTCCGACCAACCTTGGCTCGGCGAATCAGTTCACTTGCGGACTAAGCGTCGCTTATAGCTTCAACTGGAACGGGTTTTGACGCGGCCTCCATAAGGCGAAAGTCCACGAACGCTCGCCGAACTTGTTCTATGCGGCGCGAGGCGCGCGCTTCTCCCCGCCGCCAAAGTGTTCGAGATAGCGCGCGTCGATCTGCTTGACCGGCATGACGACGAACACGTCGACCGTATTGAATTTGCGGTCGATCACCGCGCCGTCCCCAAAAACCGCTCCGAGCCGCAAATAGCCCTTCAACAGCGGCGGCAGGCTCGCGAGCGCGCGACGCGCGTCAATGGCGTCGCGGCCGAGCATCTCCATTGGCGTATGGCGCCCCCTTCGCGCGCATACGCTCCACTCGCCCTCCGCGCGCGCATGATGCGCGAGATAGCTCAGCGGCGTCGCATGGGCCAAGGCGTTGGCGCCCTCGAAACTCGCGCAACCGATCATCACGTCGATGTCGAAATGGCGCAGATAGGCAAGTATGCCGCGCCACAAGAGATCGATCGTGCGCTTGCCGCGATAGTCGGCCTGCACGCACGAGCGCCCGAGTTCCAGGAAGCGCTTGTCCGGGTGACGATCGAGCAACCCTGAAATGTCGTATTCGTCCGCCGAATAGAAGCCGCATTTGCCTTGCGCCACATCTCCGCGCAGCAGCCGGTAGGCGCCGACGACCTTCGCCTTGACTTTGCCGAAGCGCGTGCGCGCGGCGTGGTCGATCACGATCAAATGATCACAAAACTTGTCGAAACGATCGGCGTCGCGCCGCGTGAGCGCCGTCTTGGCGTCAGCGACTGCGCCGCCTTCTTGATAAAAAACCTTGTAGCGCAACCGCTGGGCCTTGCGAACATCCTTCCTCGTCACGGCGAGCCGCACTTCGAGCGAGCCCGCCCGGGCGATCGATCCGTCGAGCGCATTGGCCGGCCGCTTCGATTTCGATTTCAGGGCGGGAAAGGCGCCGCGAACGATATTGCGCCCCGCTTCCAGGTTGAAAACCCACATGGCCCAAGGTTCTCCGCGCGCGCGGGCGTTAATGCGCCAGCGACAAGGGTCGATAGATCACCATGGAACAAAAGTTTTGTGACAGGACGGAAGACTCTCAACCGCCAGCGCTAAACCCGCCGCGGCGCTCCACGGCGGAAGGCGCCTCGCTCAATGCGCGAATCGCTTCCGCGAGCCGCGCGAAATCCACCGGCTTCGTCAGCAAGGCGTCGACCCCCGCGGCTTTCGCGGCGCGCGCGTCTTCCTCCAGGGCGCTCGCCGTCAGCGCGAGAATCGGCGTGCGCTTCGCGCCGGCGCGCGCCTCCTCGAACCGGATGCGCTTCGTCGCCTCGAGCCCATCGAGTTGCGGCATGAATAGATCCATCAGGATGACGCCAAAGGGCGTCGCGGCGCCCATGATCGCCGCCCGCGCGATTTCCACCACCCGGGCGCCATTTTCGGCCCGGGTGACGAGCGCGCCCAGCGCCCCCAAATGACGCGTCACGATGAGGGCGTTGATGTCATTGTCCTCGGCGAGCAAAACTTGCAGGCCCGCCAAGACGGGCCCCGGCGCCGGATTGGCCGCGGGCGCCGCGCCCCGAAG
>JBAWEN010000021.1:0-2636 GCA_049591215.1 Methylocystis sp.
CCAGCGCGGCCGTCACGCCCGGCACGATCTCGACCTCGAAGCCGGCGGCGCGCAGGGCGGCGATCTCCTCATTGGCGCGGCCGAAAATCATCGGATCGCCGCCTTTGAGCCGCACCACGTTCTTGCCCTCGCTGGCGAGCTTCACCAGCAGCGCGGTGATTTCCTCCTGCCTCACCGAAGGGGCGTAGCCGCGCTTGCCGACATTTATGCGCGTCGCCTCGCGACGGGCGAAATCCAGCACGCTGGCCGGCACGAGATCGTCGAACAGCACGACATCGGCTCCGGCGAGCACGCGCAGGCCCTTGAGCGTCAACAACTCTGGATCGCCCGGTCCGGCGCCAACCAGCGTGACGCGCCCGCGCGAGGGGGCGTCGCCGCCGGCGCGGGTTTGCGCCAGCAGCGCGTCGCGGTCCGCATCCGTCGGCGCGCGCTCGATTCGCGCGAAGGCGAGGCGGGTGAAGCGGCGCCAAAAATCCCGCCGCGCGAGGAAATCGAGACCGGAAATCAGGACTTCCGGCCGCCAGTTCTTCGCCGCGCGCGCCCAGGCGGCAAAGCTCGTCGGGATCAATGTTTCGATGCGCCCGCGCACCGCCTGCGCGAACACCGGCGCCGCGCCGCCCGTGGACACGCCGATCACTAGCGGCGAGCGGTTGACGATCGCCCCCATGATGAAGTCGCTCGACTCCGGGCGGTCGGTGAGATTGATCGGGACGCCGGCCGCGGCGGCGGCCTCGCGCAGCGCGCCCGCCTTGGCGTCGTCGGCGACGACGCCGAAAATCAGCGCCGCCCCCTTCAAGTCGTCCTCGCGCGGATCGCGCGGGAACATGGTGATATTGGCGCGCGCCCGCGCGATTTCGAGCATTTTCGCGCATGGATCGACCGCGAAGACCTCGACGCGCGCTCCCGTCGCGGCGGCGAGGTCGGCCTTCCAGGCGGCGCCTTCGGAATCGCCGACGACGATCGCCCGCCGCCCTTCGAGGTCGAAAAAGACCGGCAAGGTCTCCAGCGGCGCCATCAGGCCGGATGAAATTTCGTCTGGTTCGCGGCTCACTTCGGATTCCTGTCGGCTGTGAAGCGCTCCTATAACCCATCACGCGGCTTCGCAAAGAAAAAGCGGCCCGCGGGGGCCGCTTTCGCAGTCTGCGGCGCTTGCGTCGCGCCGGTTACTTCTTTTTGCCGTCGGCGCCAAAGCTCGAAAGATAGGCCCATACATCTTCCTGGTCCTTCTCGGAGGGCAGGCCCTGGAACACCATTTTCGTGCCGGGAATCTTGGCCTTCGGGTTCTTGATGAATTCCTTGAACGTGGCTTCGTTCCAGGTGATGCCCGAGGTCTTATCCGCGTCGGAATAATTGTATCCTTCGACGGACCCGGCCGCGCGGCCGTCGATGCCGTTCAGCTCGGGCGCGATGGCGTTCTTGGCTGTTTCGCCGATTTGATGGCAGGCCTTGCACTTGGCGAAGGTTTTCTCGCCCGCCGCCGGATCGCCGGCCGCGAAGGCCGAGCCCGTCAAAGCGGAGAGAGCGACTCCCGCCACGAACGTCATCAGGGAAATTGATTTCATCCTCGTTCCTTTCCTCACATCGACCGCCGCCAAGCGACCGTCTCTTTATTAAACCCGCGGCCTCCCGCCGCGCGCCAAATCCGTCCCGCACGCGCCGGAAACTATAACGGCGCGGCCCGCGACACAATATACCCGGACAATCCAAATTATCCCGCCAAATTATCCCGCCAAATTATCCCGAGGGATCTGGACGCAAGAGACGCCCGGAGCCGAAAGCGCGCCGCCGCGCACGCGACTGTCGACGCCGGGCGCAAACCGGTTACAGTCGTCGGCGCTGATTCGCCGGGGCCTTTCGCGCATGCACACAATCGCCGATTCCGTCGGTGGAACGCCGACATTGTCCGTTCCCCAGCGCATCATCCTCTCCGAGGGCTGGGCGCGCCGCGCGGTCGCCTTTTGCGCCGGCGCATGCGGCGCTCTGGCGCTGGAGCCGATCGCCTTCGGGCCGGCCATGGCGATTCCGCTCACTGTCGCGGTTTGGCTGATCGACGGCTCCGCCGATTCGCCAAGGCGAGCGGGCGCGGCGTCGCTGCGATCCGCCGCCAGCGCGGGGTGGTGGCTCGGGTTCGGCTATTTCATCGCGGGCCTGTGGTGGCTCGGCGCGGCTGTCCTCGTGGAGGCGGACCAGTTCGCTTGGGCGCTGCCGCTCGCCGTGCTCGGGATTCCGGCTGGCCTCGCGCTGTTCACGGGGCTCGGTTTCGCGTTGGCGCGGCTGCTATGGTCGCCGGGCTCCGTCCGCGTTTGCGCTCTGGCCGTCGGTCTCGGGGGCGCCGAATGGTTGCGCGGTCATGTTCTGACCGGTTTCCCCTGGAACGATTTCGGCATGGCCCTGGCGAGCGCGCCCATTCTCGCGCAGGCGGGCTCGCTGATTGGGCTTCACGGTCTCGACCTGGCGGCCATTTTGATCTTCGCGGCGCCGGCGACGCTGATCGATGCGCGGCGCGGCAGCTTCGGCCCGCCGGCGATCATATTCGCGGGCGTGCTGCTGCTGGCGCTCGCCGCCTATGGAGCGCAGCGGCTTTCGCAAGGCGCGACCGGTTTCGTCGACGGCGTGAAACTGCGGCTGATGCAGCC
>JBAWEN010000022.1:0-3886 GCA_049591215.1 Methylocystis sp.
GGCCTGTGGTGGCTCGGCGCGGCCGTTCTCGTGGAGGCGGACCAATTCGCCTGGGCGCTGCCGCTCGCCGTGCTCGGAATTCCGGCTGGCCTCGCGCTGTTCACGGGGCTCGGTTTCGCGTTGGCGCGGCTGCTATGGTCGCCGGGCTCCGCCCGCGTTTGCGCTCTGGCCGTCGGCCTCGGCGGCGCCGAATGGCTGCGCGGTCATGTTCTGACCGGTTTCCCCTGGAACGATTTCGGCATGGCGCTCGCGGGCGCGCCTGTTCTCGCCCAAGCGGGCTCGCTGATCGGGCTTCACGGTCTCGACCTCGCGGCGATTTTGATATTCGCGGCGCCGGCGACGCTGATCGACGCGCGCCGCGGCGGCTATGGCTCGCCGGCGATCATATTCGCTGCGGCGCTGCTGCTGGCGCTCGCCGCTTATGGAGCGCAGCGGCTTTCGCAAGGCGCGACCGGTTTCGTCGACGGCGTGAAACTGCGGCTGATGCAGCCCAACCTGCCGCAAGACGCCAAGTTTCGGCCCGAGGCGGGCGACGCGATTTTGCGGCGCTATCTCGCTTTGTCGGATCAGGCGACCGCGCCCACCCACACCGGCGTCGCCGACGTGACGCATCTGATTTGGCCCGAGTCCGCTTTTCCCTTCGTGCTGTCGCGCGAGCCGCGGGCGCTCGCCGCCATCGCCCGCGCCCTGCAAGGCAAGACCCTCATCACCGGAGCGGCGCGCGCGCAAGAAGACCACGGCCACTCCAAAATATTCAACGCCATCGAAGTGGTGCAAGGCGACCGCATCGTGGCCTTCTACGACAAAATACACCTCGTGCCCTTTGGCGAGTATCTGCCGTTAAGCGGCCTGCTTCGCCCGTTCGGCGCGCAGCATCTCGTTCCCGGAACCTGGGACGTCGGCGAGGGGCCGCGCCGGTTGATCGCGCCCGGCCTGCCGCCGGCGGCGCCATTGATTTGCTACGAGGCGATTTTTTCGGGCGCGGCGGTCGAGGAAGGCGCGGCGCGGCCGCAATGGCTGCTGAACGTGACCAACGACGGCTGGTTCGGCGCCACAAGCGGCCCCTACCAGCATTTCGCGCAGGCGCGGCTGCGGGCCGTGGAAGAAGGGCTTCCCCTGGTGCGCGCGGCCAATACCGGGATATCGGCGATCGTCGATCCCTACGGCCGCGTTTTGCAACAATTGCCGCTCGGGGTCGATGGCGTGATCGACGGGGCGTTGCCAAAACCGGCGCCAATGACGTTTTTCGGAAAACACCAGACAGTGCTGTTTCCCGCGCTGTGGGCGCTGCTGTTGCTTTGCGCCGCCGTCGGCCGGCTCCGCTCCTGAAGGCGAAGCGCCTGGCTCTTGAAGACGAAGCGTTCGCGATCGCGCCATTGATCGATTGATCGCATCGACTATGTCCCGAGACGTCGTAGCTTCGTTTCACCGGCCCGAAAACTTTTTCCGTCGACGCGCGGGATTTGCGTGGCGCCTATTTCCCGACCTCGCGCGTTTCTATGTATGGTTGCCTTAAAATACACGTCATGGTAGCATTACACCATGGAGATCGAAGGTTGATTATCAATTTTCGTATTATATTACATGGCATTATCTGACGCGCTATTTTCATGGCGCTTCATTTGAGCTAGAACTACAGCGGAGGTCCGCGATTGTGAACAAAATACCCGACCCGATTGACCGACACGTTGGCAGCCGCGTTCGAATGCAGCGAGTGCTCATGAAAATGAGCCAGGAAAAGCTGGGCGACGCCCTGGGGCTTACGTTTCAACAAGTGCAGAAGTACGAAAAAGGCACGAATCGCATCGGGGCGAGCCGACTTCAGCAGATTTCCAAGACGTTGAATGTGCCACCTTCCTTCTTCTTCGAAGGCGCGCCCTCTTCATCCGGGGAGCCGGAACCGGCTTTTCAGGAGGAAGGCTCCCAATATGTCGTCGATTTTCTCGGCACCGCGGAAGGGCTCCACCTAAATCGTTCCTTCGCGCGCATTCGCGACCCCAAGGTTCGAAAGCGCATCGTCGAACTCGTGGCCGCGTTGGCCGAGTCGGAGGGCGTGAAAAGCGCTGTTCCCGTTACGCAAGACGACGCGCGAGAGTAAGGGTTTTCTTCCATGAATGAATTGTCTTGATCGGCTTGACGTAGCTGCCGTGCGCTGGCAAATGAGCGAAGGTTGGCGAACAAGCGTGGAGTCGGCGACCAAAAGAGACGCGCGGCGCCATTCCCTGGGTGGAGACTTCAAAGTGACTCGGAAGAACTATCTTTTCACCAGCGAATCGGTTTCCGAAGGCCATCCGGATAAAGTCTCCGACAGAATTTCCGACGAAATCGTCGACGAGTTCTTCCGTCAGGGCGCGAAAGCGGGCGTCGACCCCTACGCCATTCGCGTCGCCGCCGAGACGCTCTGCACCACCAACCGGGTCGTCATCGCCGGCGAGGTGCGCGGTCCGCATTTGGCCTTCGAACACATCGAGGACGTGGCGCGCAAGGCGATCAAGGACATCGGCTACGAGCAGGACGGCTTCCATTGGAAGCACGCCAGGGTCGAAGTGTTGCTGCACGAGCAGTCGGCCGACATCGCGCAGGGCGTCGACGCCGCCGGCAATAAGGACGAAGGCGCGGGCGACCAGGGCATCATGTTCGGCTACGCCGTGCGCGAGACGCCCGATCTTCTACCCGCCCCGCTCTATTATTCGCACAAGATCCTCGAAAAGCTCGCCCACGCCCGTCACAGCGGCAAGGAGAAGGGCCTCGGCCCGGACGCCAAGAGCCAGGTGACGCTGCGCTACGCCGACGGCAAGCCCGTCGAGGCGACGCAGATTGTGCTCTCGCATCAGCACACCGACGAGAGCCTCACGCCGCAGGACATCCGGCACATCGCCGAGCCCTATATCCGCGAAACGCTTCCGGCGGACTTCATCACGCCGAACACCGTTTGGCACATCAATCCGACCGGCAAATTCTTCATCGGCGGCCCGGACGGCGACACCGGTCTCACGGGACGCAAGATCATCGTCGACACTTACGGCGGAGCCGCGCCGCATGGCGGCGGCGCCTTCTCCGGCAAGGACCCGACCAAGGTCGACCGCTCCGCCGCCTATGCGGCGCGCTATCTCGCCAAGAATGTGGTCGCGGCCGGTCTCGCCGACCGCGCCACGATCCAATTGGCCTACGCCATCGGCGTCGCCGAGCCGCTGTCGATCTATGTCGATCTGCACGGCACGGGGCACGTCCCCGAAGACAAACTGGAAGCCGTGCTGCCCCAGATCATGCGGCTGTCCCCGCGCGGCATTCGCGAACATCTGCAACTCAACAAGCCGATCTACGCGCGAACCTCGGCCTATGGCCATTTCGGCCGCACGCCCGACGCCGACGGCGGCTTCTCCTGGGAGAAGACCGACCTCGCCGACAAGCTAAAGGCTCACTTCTCCTGATCGACGATGCGGGGAGCGAGAGCGAAGTCGCGTCCCGGCGTCTCTACGGGCGCGCCAAGGGCAAGGCGCTGCGCAAGCATCAGACCGAGTTGGTCGGCGAGCTGCTGCCCAAGCTGGCTCTCGATCTCGCCAAGCCCATCGACGATCCGGCGGTGCTGTTCGGCGCCCCGGTTCGCGAGACACGGCTGGAGATCGGATTTGGCGGCGGCGAGCATCTGATCGAGGCGGCCGCGCTCGAGCCCGACGTCGGCTTCATCGGATGCGAACCCTTCGTTAACGGCATGGCCCGCCCGCTGTCGCTTATCGAGTGGCGCGGTCTGGAAAACATCCGTCTGCATCGCGGCGACGCCGTTGAGGTCGTCGACCGGCTGCCGGACGCCAGCCTGACCCGGGTTTATTTGTTTTAGCATCTTCAAGACCTATGGGCATGACGCCATTCAGGTGATGACCGAGGA